>JBCBZF010000182.1:0-8601 GCA_039815525.1 Bacteroidota bacterium
CCATATTGTATTTATAGTTGATGAAGTGTTTGTTGAAAAATTCACCCACATCATCATTGGGAAAGGTATTGCGGGCCATGGCCTTACAGGGGCCACACCAATCGGTATACGCATCCACAAAGACCACTTTCTTTTCCTTCTTGGCTTTCGCAAGGGCATCGTCCCAGCTGCCTTCAAAAAACTTAATCCCGGCTGCCTCAAGCCCCATGCTACAACAGGAGATCAGAAGCAGAAAAATAATCTGACGGAGGTTCATGAATTCAAATGCTTTTTCACAAGATACGCAATCCCTGCGGGAAGTTTCATTTGCTGAAAGATCAGGCGCAGATTCGGTTGACGATTTTTCCCCATCTGCTCAATAAACCCTTTCAAGCTTCGAGAGAATAAAAGAGACAAAAGAATCTTCACAAAAGCCCTTTCCAATGAGTATATTTGCCATCGAACACAAGCCGCACCTTCATGCTACGAAGTCTCAGCTTTCTTATTTGTCAATGTCTCTTTCTTTCGCTCTGGAGCCAAACTGGTGTTCTGAGTGGTCGTGTTACAGATCAGGAATCAGGTGAGCCATTGGCAGGCGCCACGGTTCTGATCATCGGAACCTATTCCGGAACCTACACCGACAACAATGGCAATTATCGTATTTCCAACCTCAAAGCAGGCGATTATTCGATCAAGTTTACCTTTGTCGGCTACGCAGAACAAATCGTCAATGGCGTAACCATTCCTTCTTCCGGCACGAGGAAATTGGATGCGGCGATGCAAACTTCTATCCAAACCCTGGGAGAGGTTGTCATCGTTGGTGAATCGCTCATTGACCTGGAGGACGGTCAGTCCAGCAGCAAAATTCCCGAAACAGTCATCGCAGAGATGAGTGTTAAAAATGTGCAGGAAGTGGTTGCTATGCAGGTAGGGGTGCAGGAAAATCCAGATGGCATTCAGATTCGTGGTGGCCGGGTATACGAGACAGAATACCTGGTTGATGGCATCAATGCTCAGGACCCACTGGCCGGAACCGGTTTTGGGGTAGACGTCAACGCCAATGCTGTCAAAAATGTGGAAGTCATCACGGGTGGAACTGATGCAGAGTATGGTTCTGGTAGTAGTGGTGTCATTTTAACCCGAATCAAGGAAGGGGGGAAAAAATGGGAATTCACCGGCAATTGGCAACGAGACAACCTTGGCTTTAACCCCAACCAGGGCGCCAGTTGGAATACTGATGATATCAGCCTTTCACTTGGCGGCTCACTCATCAAAAACAAACTCACCTTTTTCACCAGTGCCAGTGCCTTTCTTTCGGATAATTTCTTCGGTCCAACGGCGCGCCAGTTGCATTCCTCCTTGTTTCCCAGCAATGACTCACTTTGGGCACCCCGGCAGGACAACCGCTGGTCAAATACCATCAAACTGGGCTGGAACATTCGTCCCGGTCTCAAACTAACCCTGACCAACCAACATAGTCTTAACATCAACCAAAGCAATCGTTCCCTCCAAATCATTGGAAACGATGCGGTGGTAACGCCTGGCTTTCAGTTTGCTCACAGTCTGAATCTGGACAATGCCAACACCTATACACACCATTCGAATCTGAGCGTCCTGAATCTGAGGGGCATCATTTCCGAACAGTGGAGCTTTGATTTTTCGGCGGGAAGGCTTTTCACCAATCTGCGGGCGGACGCCAATGGGCGCGCTTTCCGTGAGGAAACCGTGGATCAGATCTTTGATCCGGCTTCTATTGTAACCGACCCGGTCTCGGTTTTTAATGCCTTTGACGATGCAGTCTTTGTGTTTCCAGGCCCTGGCTTGTTCAACAACGGTGGCATTGCGACGCTGTGGCACGATCACTATGCGGAAGAATATACTGTCAAAACCAAGTTCACCTATACGACCCGTGACAAAATCCATTATGTCACCATCGGACAAGAGCATAAAGAGCAGGAGTACCAATGGATCGACGTGCAGCGTCCCTGGGTAGGCGCCCCTATTCAGGTCAATGATACCCTGACTACACCTTCTACCAGCCTGGGACAGAGCAGTGATTTTTGGCGAGCTCGTCCGGCCGTCGGTGGGATCTTTTTGTCAGATGAAATACAGTATAAAGGGATCATTGCGGTGATTGGTGCGCGTCTGAATTATTGGGCGCCGGGTCGTTTTGCAGACGATGCAGTGGAAGATCCGGCTGCGCCGGTCCTCGATGCAGTACGCGAAGCCTACCGGGAAGAGACTTTTGGCCTGCTTGGACGCCGCTGGAAGGCGCGATTGTTGCCCCGTCTGCGGGTTTCCTTTCCTGTAACCGAGAACAATGTTCTTTATTTCAACTATAGCCACGCCATGCGCCTGCCGCATCCGCGTTTTGTCTATGCGGGGCTTGACCCGGTCTTTCAGGACCGCTCTTTCCTCTCTAACCTCGGCAACCCCAACATCAATCCGGAAGTAACCGTCAGTTATGAATTGGGCCTCAAATCCCAATTGACCAAAAATCTGGCCCTTACGCTTACCGCTTTCTACAACGACAAATTTGACTATATCGTCAGTCGCCGGGTGGAAGTACGTGATGTTACCGGTCGCTTCGTTGAAAAGACATTTTTCATCAACCAGGACTATGCACGGATTCAAGGGCTGGAAGTGGCGCTCACCCGCCGGATTGGCAACTGGTTTACTGGCACCCTCAGCGGCTCCTACCAGGCCGCTACTGGTAAATCCAATACTGCTGCTGAATCAGCCCTGCAAATCCGTCAGCAAGGCTTTGTCAATACCACCAAAGAACAATTTCTGGCCTGGGATCGTCCTTTTGATCTTAAGCTATTGGTTATTCTTAAACCAGATTCTACGGCTTATCTGGGTAGCATTCCCCTGGAAGGCTTTCGGGTTAGTTTGACTTCAACCTTTAAGTCTGGTCTCCGCTATACGCCTTTTGAGCTGGTACGGATCAACGAGGATTCAGGACGGCCTGAATATGAACGAATCGAAGACCAGCCTTTTGCCAAAGTCGGTTCGCCCTGGTTTTGGACCAACCTGCGCATCAGCCGGGATTTCAACTTTGGGAGAAATCAATCCTTTAGCCTGAGCTTTGAACTCAAGAATCTGACCAACTATCAGTCAGCGGCCATTATCAATGGGGTGACAGGAAGGGCATGGCAAGAAGGCGATCCACTCCCGTTGGGATTCAGAGATCCGGCTTATCCAGATCCACAGGACCGTGGTACACCACCCAATAATCCGGCACGCTTTCTGGCTCCGCGGCAGATGTTGTTCGGGCTACGCCTAAAGCTCTGATCGTCATTTACAATTCATCCAGACGGCGGATAAACTCATCTTTTTTGCGGCGGGAAACATCGACATTGGTGCCATCGGACATGATCACATAACCACCGGAGCCTTTATGATATTTTTGGAGAAAGCTGAGATTGATTAAATGGGATCGATGGATTCTGAAAAAATCGTGATCAACCAGAAGTTCCTCCAACTCTCTTAACCTGCGGGTGGTAATGATCCGGCTTCCATCATTGATAATCAAAATGGTATAGCCCTCATCTCCCTGACAACGGACGATCCGATCAATTGACACAAATTCAAAGCCTTCCATCGTAGGCAGGGCCAGTTTGTGCTTCCGTGTATTCGGCTGGCGAAGATTTTCAAGCAGATATTGAAAGCCATTGCTGAGTTTTTGGCTGGAAATCTGTTCCCGGGCTTTACGTACGGCCTCGATGAGTTCTTCAATCTGAATAGGTTTGAGCAAATAATCCAGGGCACAAAACTTGATGGCCCGCAATGCATATTGATCGTAGGCTGTGGTAAAGATCACTTCAAAAGGCAGATCCGGAAACTTCTCCAATAAATAAATCAAATCCAGTCCCATTGGGCATTTCGATGTCGAGAAAAATGAGGTGGGGCTGATGCGCATGAATCATTCTGACCGCCGTGTCCACTGATTCAGCCATACCAACCACTTCCACTTCAGGACAGTAGCGGACGATCATGTCTTTGAGCAATTCCCGGCTTTTCCGGACATCTTCTACGATGAGTGCCTGAATCTTCATTCTTCTTGCATTTGTGGGATCACAACCCGTACCAATGTCCCTGGGTTTTCGGCCCCCGGGTTGGCATCCCTGGTTTCAATTTCGACACGAGACTCACCCATACGCTGCAGGGTATGAATGCGCTCGTCGATCATGCTCAAGCCCCTTGAGCGATGCGCACGATGTGTATTATTCTTTTGGGCCGCTTTCCGGCCTACCCCATTGTCCTCGATGGTACAAATCAAGGCTCCACTTGTCCCACTAAAGACAATTTTTAACCGTCCTACCCCCTTCAAAGGCAGCAATCCGTGCCGGATGGCATTTTCAATGAATGGCTGAAGAATCATCGTTGGCAACTCGGAGGTATCAGGATGAAGATCATGGTCTACCTCTATCTCGTAGGTAAACTGATCATCATAACATAAATGTTCGAACTCCAAATACAGTCGCAACAACTCTAATTCCTCCCGCAAACTGAGAAAACGCTTTTTGGACGACTCGAGATACAAACGCATCAAACGCGAAAACCTTCCCAGATAGGCGTTTGCGGATTCGGTATCAGCCCGTATGATGAAATGCTGGATCGCATTAAGGGCATTGAAAATAAAATGTGGATTCATCTGCGCCTGGAGAGCCTTGAGTTCCAGGTTGGCCATCTGCCGGTTGATGTCGGTGCGTTCTTCTTCCCGCAGACGAATCTCCCGCACGCGCAGGTAGGCAATCAAAATGATCAGCGCGATCAATAAGATTGCCCCACTTAATTGTACCCAAAAACGCTGATACCACCGTGGCACAATGTCAAAAGGCACCAGCAAGCTCTCACCCCAATCACTATTGGCCTGTCTGACTTGTAGTTCAAACTGATACTGTCCATTCCCCAGATTCCGAAAAGAAATCTGCTGACCACCCGTCTGCAAACTCCATTCATCCGTCGCCTTGAGTCGATAGCGATACAGCATGTTTTCAGGATTTTGAAACTCAATGGCATAGAACTGAAAAACGATACGGTCTTCCGGGCGCAAGGTCCGAATGTTCGTCGCCAGTACACTTTCTTCATTGAGCAGGATCTGATCCAGTCTCAAGACAGGGGGTTTACGCTTTGGTACGCTACCAGACACATCCAGACAAGAAATCCCACTACTGGTAGAAATCCATAATTGATCATCACGATCGATGAATACGTCATTGATCCCATTGGCAACGAGCCCATCCTCAGTGGTAAAGTGGTAAAATTCTCCCTCGAAATAATAGAATAAGCCATCCGGGCAGCCCATCCAGATTCGCCCTCTCACGTCTCTGGCAAGGGCGTAAACGGGATCATGGAAATTGGTTTGCTGTACGTTCATCCCCTCAAAGCGGATCAATCCCCGATTGGTCGCCAAGAAGCCACTGCTGTCGGTCTCAAAGAGGGCATCATGCATCAGGATTTCTTCCTGATGCAGCCGGACTTCATCATACACTTCCCCTCTTTTCAATAGTAAGCCCTGGTTGGTACCGACCCATAAAAAGTTCTCCCAGTGCCCTTTCAAGCCTGTAGTCTTCCAACTATCATTTCGCAAACGATTTTTGATAAAGATGTTTTTTCGAGTGAAATCAACTGGACTCGGATACAGCACAATCATCTCTCTGCCAGATTGAAGGAGTTTCCCATCCATGGTTACTGCTGAAACCTTTGATGACTCATCCCGGATGAGTTGTGGTTCTGGATAAACACTCATTAATCCCCTGGGGCTGGAAAGCAGTATCTTTGGACCATACTGAAACACTTCAAATATTTCTGATTGCGCCATCGACTGAGAAGCGAGGCCAAAGTATTCTTTCTCCCAGACTTGGTTCTTCAATCGGTACACGCCTTTCCGGCTGGCAGCCAAAAGACCCAATTCACTTTCCGAAACAGAATTGATGAATGGCTCTGTCAGGCCTTCTGACGGCTGAAAGTTCACGAAGCGAGCAGGATAGATTCCATATAATCCATCGCCATTCGTGGTGATCCAAAGGGTTTCGTCCTGACCAGGCAAAATGTGAGAGATATCACTTTTCAAGCCGATCCTGGTACCCAGAGAATCAATTTTCCCTGTCTCCTGGTGGAGTCGAAATATTTCTTTATTCCCTCGCTCAAACCAGTACAAATAAGGTCCGACCTCTGTGATCTGCACCACTTCATTGTCGGAGGCAAGCCGCCAATACTTGCTACGGCTTGGCTGACTGGTATCCAATCTCCATATTTTGCCACTTCCCCCAACCACTATCTGTCCTGTAGAGTGAGCGAACAAAGAGCTAATGGTTTCTTTCTTAACCCAATCCGAAAATATGCGGACTGGTTGTTCCGTTTCCGTATTCCATCGAAAGAGCCCGTATTTCGACCCAATGATGATGTTTTCCTGGTCATCAATGCAAAAACGCAAGGCCAGATTTTCCGGTAAAAACTTCTTGGCGATGTGAAGGTCATCTTGACAAAGCCTCCAAGCTGTTAATACTCCCTGATCATATAGGAAGTAGTAATGGCTCTCCCAGGCGATGCTGTCAGAGAGATCCAGTAGTAAAAAGTAGTTTTTAAAATTACTGGGATGAACTTCCGAGATCAGGGCCTGTTGGGCTTTGGGTAAAAACAGGAAGTCAGGATTCCAAAAGTCCTGGGATTGGAGAGGTACATTGCCAGAGTGGATCTCACCATTTTGCAACAAATCCGGTGTCAGCCGGTGGTTTCCAACCCAAATCGTCCCTTCATGTTCACCCAGGGTAATGATATAGGGAGCCTGAATGCCGTCATCTTCATTGAAAACAGTGAAATTTTGCCCATCAAAGCGGGCCAGTCCATTATCGGTCCCAATCCAGAGGTGCCCCTCACGATCAAATTGGAGATCATAGCCAACATTGTGAGGCAGACCATCGCGTGTGCTGTAGTGCCGAACCAATACCTCTTCGATGTCCTGTCCCCACAGTAGCAGGGGCGGACACAGTATAATGAATAAGCAAGTGAGGGCAGTAAGGTTCCTGAATAGACTGATGCGCGATGTATTTGGATACCGTAAATTAAGAAAATCTCACTTTTTATCGTAGGCTAAGTAAAAGGAAACCCCTCATCTGTAAAATGAGGGGTTTCATTCTTTTGCCAAAAGTCAGGACTAATCAATCGGACGGATCCAAATGCCGTCGTCATCCATATAGCCTAATTTTCCATCCCGGAGCATTTGATAGCGCCCACTTTCGATGGAAAGCATATCGTATTCCGGACGCAGCAGTTCTTCGCCTTTATCATTTACCACACCGTAGATAAAGCTGTATTTACATACATAGACACCTTCCCGTTTTGGGCGAATCACGGAAAAGGAGTAACGAGACATCAGCTCTTTTCGTTCTTCTTCGCTTACCACAAATGCCTCGGGAGCGTCCACTTCGGGGGCTTTGGTCAGTTTGTTGAGGTCCAGATCAAAATAGGATTCTTTCAGGCCGATGAAAGCGACATAGTGATTGGCCAAACGATTGATCTTTCGGTATTCTGGTTTGAGCACCCAGCTTCCGCTACGGTTGATGATGCCAAATTTTCCATTCTTTTTGACGACGGCATGCTGCTGCAAAAAGCCTCTTGCATCATCGAAGCCTGGTTTAATGACCCAATTGCCCAGAGTATCAATGAAGCCAAAGCCCCGCTTATCGCGGGCAGCCGCCAATCCTTCGGAAAAGTCGCCTACTTCCAGCATTTCAGATGGAATGGCCAATTCTCCTTCCATGTTGACAAAGCCCCAGCGTGGTCCAATCCGTACCCGGGCGAGGCCGTCATAAAAATCACCAGCATTGGCATAGCGAAACGGAACAATCTCTTTGCCTGTTACATCAAGAAAACCCCATTTGCCATTTTTCTTGGCCCGAATGGCGCCATTCACAGGACGTTCCACCAAATCCATTTCACTGATGAACAGGAGTTTACCTCTTTCATCCACAATCGCATATTTATTCTGAGAGCGACCGAAAGCAAACATACGTTCAGCCATCCCTGGCAGCGGTTGCAGGGTATCGTAGAGAGGCTTCACCAACTCACGCCCTTTGCGATCAATCACCCCCCATTTGGTATTAGAGCGTACGAAAGCCAATTCGTCCTGCCAATCGAGCATATAATCAAACTTGGGATTCACCCGCCACTTCCCGCCTCGGGTCATGATGCCCCAGGTACCACGAATTTTTTCTACTGGTAACAGTTCCTTGGTTTTGGGATCGATTGGAGAGAGTTTACTCTGGCAGGTGATCGCCAAACCATTGTCGAAGGAGCGCATATAAACAACGTCCTCCAGAGATTTGACTTCCCCTTTTTCATTGATCAGACAACTGGCTCCATCCGCATCCGTTCCACGGGCTACATTCCCAGTCAGAAAGTCTTCAAATTGGATTTCGCGCATGCTTGGAGACAGCAATTCGAAACCATCCCGGTAATTGACAAGGCCGAAGCGTTGTAAGTGGGGCTCATTGCGGGGGCCCATGATGACCAATCCGAGACCATGAACGCCCAGCGCTTTTACCTGATGATAAGCGGGTTCGACCATTTCTTTCCCGGTGAGCATTTCTCTTGCGCCCCAAAGACCGTTTTCCG
>JBCBZF010000751.1:0-3717 GCA_039815525.1 Bacteroidota bacterium
ATCCATTCTTCCATTATTGGTAACAATTCTTTCATAAAGGCTATTTTTTAGAATTTATTTTCTAATTTATAACAGAATTACTACTCGCAAAAGATCATCATGCAATCTTCGACCCCCGCATGTCCTTGCCCGTCGAAGGAGAAACAAGTAGCAAAAAAATCTGCTTCTTCCCTTCTTCCAGCCTTCATCGTCGCACTGGTTCCTAAATGCCAGCTATGCCTGCTTGCGTATGGAAGTGCCGCAGCCACTTTATGTACCAACCCGATTGACAGTCCACTGTTTTTGAATGCCTGGGCAGCCTGGCTCTCAATTGCCTTTGGTCTTATGAGTTTTGGCCTTGTCATCTACAACTTTCGTGGGCAAAGAAGTTTCGTCGCTGGCGGAATGATTCTAGTTGGCATAGCATTTATCTGCCTTGCCGCCTTTTACAGTTTATCCGAGATGGATTTTTACACCGGTGTCATTTTAATGTTCAGTGGTGTATGGGTGAATGCAAGTTTCGTGTATTTTTTCAGAAATTGGCTGCAACCTTTTGTTAAAGCCCAATTTTCACGCTGATTTGTATGCCTTTTGTCAAATTTACCACTGCGCTCAACCGTTTTTTTCCTGATTTGAAAGAAAGAAACTTCACTGGGAAACGTGTCTGTGAAGTGCTTGATCACATAGAAAGCGCGCATCCAGGAGTCAAGGCATATCTTCTGGATGAGCAGGGTCAGCTTCGGCCACACATCAATATTTTCGTCCGGGGCGAATTGATGAAAGATCGGGAGCATTTACAGGACGTAGTCGACGAACAGGACGAAATACTGGTTTTTCAGGCACTTTCAGGCGGATGAGAACACAGAAACTATTGATTGGGAGTTCAAAAGGGCTCATTCTCTTTTCCAGAGAACAAAGCGGATGGGCAATTCATGAGGTTCACTTCTCAGGGATGCCTGTCAACATGGTGTACGTAGACCCCATTTCCGGTGGCTGGTGGCTTGGTCTCGCCCACCACCATTGGGGCCCCAAACTCCATCGAAGTACTGATCAAGGTAAGAGTTGGGAAAGTGTTTCCGTCCCCTCCTATCCGGCAGGCGCTACCCTACGGCCGGGTAAGCCAGCGAAATTGCGTAAACTCTGGTGCATGGCCCAGGCTGGCCCCCATCAACCGGATAGTTTTTGGGTAGGCAGCGAGCCAGGTGGCCTATTCATCACCCATGATCAGGGACAAAACTTCCAATTGGTGGAGAGCCTATGGAACCACCCAAGCCGCGCCAATCCCATGCAGTGGTTTGGGACCGGTCGCAACGAAGCCTTTATTCATTCCATCATTGTTGACCCGCGCGATCCTGCACACCTTTTCGTCGCGGTAAGCTGTGCAGGCGTCTTTGAGAGTCTGGATGGGGGAAAAAGTTGGGAAGCATGTAATAAGGGCCTGAAAGCAGCATATTTGCCCAATCCGGAAGCTGAAGTAGGACATGATCCACATCTCATGCTCGCTTGTCAGGCGCAGCCGGATGTCATCTGGCAACAAAATCACTGTGGTATTTTTCGCACAACCAATGGCGGAAAGCAATGGCAGGAAGTTTCAGGTAAGAATCAATATCCATTCTATGGCTTTGCTCTGGCCATTGATGAGCAAAACCCTTTACGAGCCTGGGTCATTCCGGCTGAAAGTGATGAGGTACGTCAACCCAAAGATCTGGCTTTACAAGTTTGTTACACTGAAGATGGGGGTCTCAGTTGGCAAAATCTAACCCATGGCTTACCTCAGGAGCATTGTTTTGATCTTGTTTTCAGGCATGGACTTAGTAAAAAAGCTTCCTTGATGGCTTTTGGAACCAATAATGGGAATGTGTATCTCTCTGAGAACGAAGGACAGGCATGGCAACTCCTGAGCGCTCATTTGGCGCGTGTCAATACCCTCTGCTTTGCCTAGCCCTGGTCAGTCAAATTCAATGAATTGCATATAACAAACAATTCAAAGACCATTGGGTAATAATTGAACGTACGCAAATTGCTCTGCCAGTTTCCAACTGCCTCGTTTAAAGAGAAATGCTTGCGAAATTTTCTCTTCTCTCCCTTCTCTTTCGCTAATTTATTGCAAAAAGTGTTGAATTTTAGAAAACTTATTCTAAAATTAAGACATATTTACATTAGGTCTACTATCTAATCACGCTAAAATGATTCCTGCACAATTTGATTATGTTGCGCCGGCAACATTGGATGAGGCCATCTCATTGTTGGAAAAACACGGAGATGAAGCCAAAATCCTCGCAGGTGGTCATAGTTTGATTCCCATGATGAAGTTGCGCTTTGCGACACCGGAGACGCTGATTGACCTCGGCAACATCCCCGGATTGTCCTACATCAGGGAAGAAGGCGGCTACCTCAAATTCGGAGCCATGACGAGAGAAGCTGATCTGGAACATTCAGATTTGATTCGCTCGAAGTATCCCATTTTTACCGATGCCTCAAAGTTGATCGCTGACCCACAGGTCCGCAACATGGGGACCATTGGTGGCAACATTGCTCACGGTGATGCTGCCAACGACCATCCCGCAGTATTGCTTGCCCTTCGAGCGGAAGTCGAGATCGCCGGCTCTTCCGGCAGACGGACTGTCCCCATCGATGAGTTTTTCTATGGCTTTTACATGACAGCCATTCAACCCAACGAGATTCTGACAGAAATACGGATACCCGTACCTGGTTCAGGAACTGGCAATGCTTACCACAAGCTCGAACGAAAGGTAGGTGACTATGCCACTGCCGGGGTTGCAGTCCAGCTGACCATCGACGGCAGCGGAAACTGTACCTATGCTGGCATCGGCCTCACCAATGTGAATTCAACCCCATTGCGTGCGACTCGTTCAGAGAGCGTATTGGTTGGAAACCGCATCACCGATGAACTGATCAAGCAAGCTGCGCAATTCGCCTCTGAAGATTGCGAGCCTTCCGCCGACCTGCGTGGAGACGAAGAATACAAGCGCGCCATGGTTGGCGTTCTGGTCAAAAGAATGATTCACAAAGCCATGGAACGGGCCAAAGCCTGATGTTTAGCCAAATTTTGACATGAAAAAAGAAATCACTGTTACCGTCAACGGAACAGCACATACACTTGAAGTGGAACCACGTACGCTCCTGGTCCACCTTATCCGCGAAAACCTGAGTATGACTGGCACCCACATTGGGTGTGATACATCCAGCTGTGGTGCCTGTACAGTTCTACTGGATGGTAAATCCGTAAAATCCTGTACCATTTTGGCTGTCCAGGCCAATGGAAAAGAAATTTCTACAGTTGAGGGACTGGCGCCCGACGGCGAAATGCACCCACTGCAGGAAGGTTTTAAAGAGAATCACGGCCTGCATTGTGGCTTCTGTACCCCGGGCATGCTGATGCGTGCTGTAGAATTGTTGAAAGACAATCCAAATCCTACTGAAGAAGAAATTCGTTGGGGGATTTCCGGCAACCTCTGTCGCTGTACAGGCTATAACAACATCGTCAAAGCTATACAGTATGCTGGCGCTAAGATGCGTGGTGAGGAAACCCCTTCCACCGAACCAGAATTTGTCTAATCCTCCATTTTAATCAGGTAAAACATGATTCAGTGTAAAACTTCGAAAGAAATCGGAGGAATGGGGCACTCCATCAAACGAAAGGAAGATGCCAGATTTCTCCAGGGTAAAGGAAATTACGTGGATGACATCAAGCTTCCAGGTATGCTCCACATGGAC
>JBCBZF010001165.1:0-2115 GCA_039815525.1 Bacteroidota bacterium
CCCCAATTTGCGAAAGCAGCTCGCTTGGACAGACCATTTTTCTTTGGTACCAGTCTGACTTTGGGGTAAGCCAGTTCCAGTTCAAACAAGGCTTCCCAGTCATCCTCTGTTGACAGCCCATACTCTTCCAATTTCCGATTGATGGCTACGCGATGGTCCCGCAGGAAAAACAGTGCATCGGCATAGCTGGAGTTTTCCCAGGTAAAGGCAGTCAGGAGAGCGGCGGCATGTACACAAAGCGGATAGGTCTCCCGGTCGCTGGGACAGTTGCATTCGCTAAAGAGTTCGTTGTCCGATGTCAACCAAATCCTGGTGCGGAAGCTCTGACGTCCTTCCTTGACGATGCCAGAAAGCTCCTGTCCTTCATGCTTCATGTCCTGGACCTTGTAGGCAAGGTCGTCTATTTGCCAGGCACTGTAGGTACGTAGATCCGTCAATTCTGGTAAATCCCGAATAGAGAGCGCTTTTGAGATGATGCGATTTACCAATCGGGTAGAGGAGGCGTTTGAATCGGCTTCAATCAACAGGAGAGCTGCCAGAGCGTGCTCACAGACTTCTTCCTGGCCAATTGGGCAAGTACAACTGCTGGATAAGCGGTCTGCATCATCCAAATGTGTGAGGACCACCCGATAGCCGATCCGGGGATCGGATTCACTTTTGACATACCAATGGGCGGTGCCTTCTGCTTCGTTGACCTGCACGGTATTGCTTTTCTGGGCTCTGGCAATACGTGTAGCCTTCTCCATGAGAGGACTTTCAGAATAACGTTTCAAAAAAAGATCAATAGCAGTATGCGAGATCATGCAGGTCGAATTTTTAGCCTTTTTCTCAAATCAGCTGGTTCGAAACCGCAAATTTACAATCTATCCTTGCCAAAACCTTATTTATGGTTTGATAATTCAAGTGATCCTTTTCCTTACACCTGTTGATTTTACCTTTTGCGCAAAAGTTCGCTTTTCGCATCATGATATTGCCCGCTTTTGGGAAGTCTTTGGTAGTTTTCGAATGTTTTTTCAAGGAGCAGACTCAAACAAAACTTCTTTTTTCGTTTACTTTTTTTGGATGCTTTTTCCCCTTTGAAACATGGACAAGTTTGAACAGGAGATCAAACAGAATCTCAAAAACTGGCAAGCCATCATCCGGCAGTACCACAAGCCCAACACAGGCAAAGCGGTGATTCAAATTCTGAACTCATTCCTGCCTTTTTTGGGTTTATGGACACTGATGTACTTCTCGCTTGATTGGCATTACGGGATTACCATTGCCCTGGCAATGGTCAATGCCTTCTTTGTGGTGCGTATTTTCATCATCCAGCATGATTGTGGGCACGGCTCATTTCTCAAATCAAAAGGGTGGAATTACTGGATTGGCTTTGTGTGTAGTTTCATCACAACCATCCCCTACACCTATTGGGCCAAAGTACACAGCTTCCATCATGGACACTCTGGTCAGTTGGAGCTTCGGGACATTGGCGACCTGCCATTCCTGACCACTGACGAATACCGGGCTTTGCCCCGCTGGAGAAGATGGGGGTATATGATTTTCCGGACGCCACTGGTCCTGTTTGTTTTTGCTCCGATCATCTATCTTCTTTTTTCCAATCGTGTGCCGCTGATCAATTTTAAAGGTTGGCGTAAAACCCATGTTCAGCAGTTTTTCAACAACATTTTCATGGTTCTGTTTTATGTGGGACTGATCTGGCTCTTTGGTTGGAAGGCCATTCTGTTGATTCAAATTCCCCTGGTGCTGGGCTTTGGTATCATCGCCTTTTGGTTTTTCTATGTCCAGCATCAGCACGAGGAAACCTACAAAAACTGGAAGAAAGATTGGGATTACCTGATTGCGTCCATCCGTGGAAGCACCTATTACAAATTACCAAAACTCTTTCATTGGCTCACCGGTAACATTGGTTTTCACCACATCCACCACCTGAGTCCACGTATCCCTAACTATGAGTTGGAGAAATGTGCCCGTGAAAACCCCATCTTGCAGAAGTATGTAACTTCTTTGACTTTTGTTCAGAGCCTGAAGTGTAGTTCTGCCAAACTCTGGGACGAGCAGCAGCGTCGCATGATTTCTTTCCGTGAATACTATCAATTGGAAAAGGCGCGCAGG
>JBCBZF010001099.1:0-2387 GCA_039815525.1 Bacteroidota bacterium
AACTACTTGTTGTTTTCGTCCTGGTAAAGGTATTTAGACCCCTCATTTCATCCAAAAAATAATTCATACGAGATGTTACAACAGCAAGAAAAGCAGAACATTCAATTGGTGTGGGACGGTATGGATGCCATCCTCAAAACCAAAAATGAAGCGGTTGTGGAGGCTTCTTTTGCCGAAGACTTTATTCAGCACAATCCCTGGGCAAAAGACGGCCTGGCGCATATTAAAGAAATGCTGGCCTTTGAATTTGGCTACGTGCCGCTTCGCTGGGTCGCTGATGGAGACATCATGGCCTATCACGGCTATTACACCGCTCCCAACCCTTTGGGTGAGCATCCACTATTGTGTGTCGATGCCTGGCGGGTGGAAAATGGCAAGATTCAGGAGCACTGGGACGCCCTTGCGCCTATGCCGGAAGAACTGGTCAGCAAAGCGACAAAAGGTGGAGGCAATGGCGAAAAAGCAGTGCCAGCCGAAATACGTGCCGCCAATAAAACGACTGTCAAGCGCTTTCTGGACCATGTACTCAATCGTGGCCGGATTGATCTGGTTAAAGACTTGGTCTCTCCTGCTTATGTGTATCATCATGAAACGGAAGGTGAACTGACAGGCCACGCAGTATTGGAAGAGCACATTGTCAAGAAAAACGGGGGACGTATGCTGCACGACAACAAACTTCTTTTGGGCTCCGGAGACCTCGTGATGGCACATTCGCACTATTTTGGCGAAAATGAACGGGTTGTATTCGACTGGTTCCGCTTAGACGAAAACAGCCTGATCGCTGAACAATGGAGCGTAGAACAGCCTATCACGCCTTTGGAAGAAGTCGCCAACGCACATCCACACTTCTAAGGTTCCTTCTCTCATTTTTTAACCCCTTGTCTGATGAAAACCGAACAGTCGATTCGACTGCCCTGGTGGTGGTACCTCGTACCTGCTTATTTGACGCTCTGGACAATTGGTTTCAGCTTATGGAGCTATATCGATGGGCGGGCCATGATGGATGCCTTTGGCATTGAAACCGGATCTGTTACCGATTTCATTCTGCTGAATTCAGCAGGCCGCTACATTGCCCTTGGCGCAGCCATGGTACTGGGAATATGGGTATTCCGATCCTATTTCTCCATTCTGACCGCTTTACTGGCCCGATTGACAATGGATGTGATGGATTTGGCCGCCGGCCTGCAAACTGGCATTATCCAGGACACGAGTGGTGTGGGGCAATCCTTTCTGATGTTTCTGTTGCCCAATTTGATTGCCGTTTTTCTGTTGTATCGAATGAGGAAAAAACAATCCATCGATTGAGGAGGAACAAGCTTCCTGGCACGGCACAAGAAGGTACTGATCATCCATGATTGCGATCTGACCGACTTTGATCCGGGAAGTAAGGAGCTCAAATGATTTTTGGGAAAGTTGTTAAGTGTATGAAAGCAATTATCCAACCAAAGGCGGATAGGAGGCTCCATGGAAAAATCCGTGATCCCGCTCAACAATATCAGCTGGCCTTAATCGGTCAGGTGACAGGACCCAATGGCAAACCCATTCAGCAAGCGAGTGATTGTATTGTGAATGAAACCTATTTGGTCAAAGCCTACGACCATCTTTCCCTAAAAGAAATTGAGCAAGATGGATTGGACGGAACACAAGGAGGATCAGTGATCGTCTTTCGGTAAAGTGATAATCAAGTAAAGTGAATGTTTATGATGAAAACAGATAAATATCAGATTCAGGATCAACAGGTCTTGAACACGCTTCTGCGTATGCACCAAGAAGCTTCTTCACAAGGCATGGTGATCGCAAAAGGACTGTCAAAAGGCATTTTTCGCAAACTCAGACCAGAGGATATGAAAGATGCCTACATTGCAATATCCCGTCAACAGGGAGAATTTCTATATGACTTACTCTATCAAAGAAAGGCCCGAAATATTGTCGAATTTGGGACTTCATTTGGGATCTCAACGCTTTACATTGCTGCCGCTGCGCGGCAGAATGCTGGCCGGGTGATCACCACAGAATTATTGCCAGAGAAATGTAAAGTTGCGCAGGCCAATATCGATGAAGCGGGCCTGGGCCAATGGGTAGACTTGCGGGAAGGTGATGCCATGCAGACCCTGGGAAATTTGCAGGAACCAATCGATTTTTTGTTGCTCGATGGCTGGAATGATCTATATCTGCCACTGACCAGGATGCTTGAGCCATTGCTTCAGCCTGGCTGTCTGATCTATACCGACAATGCTGCCTTTCCCAGCGCCAAACCATTCCTGAATTACATCCGGTCCAAACCAGAAAAGTATTCAAGTCTGAGATTGCAGGATGATAAAGGTGGTTCTGAGTTGACGGAGGTCTTGTCCTGATCACTACATACGTTGGCAGAGGCATTGTATACA
>JBCBZF010000549.1:0-4917 GCA_039815525.1 Bacteroidota bacterium
AATCAGACCATCCCCCTTTCTTCGATTCACCAGGGCAAAACCACTGGGATAAAAACCTTCAAAGAAAATGCCTCTGCTATTGGGAATCCGCTGCCGTTTACCCTTTTTATCAATGAGGATCTTTTTCTTTCCCCGATGAACGACGGCCAGGCCACATGAAAATTTTTGCGCTTGCTGGAAGGCCCCCCGAATCACCGTTTTCCCATTTACGTCAATAAATTGGTATCCGGAGGTATTTTGTGCCACGGCAAGCCCTTCATGAAAGGTTCCAATCGACCGAAAAGTAGGTTCTATGATGACCTGGAGACGCTCATTCAGCAGGCCCCACAGTTGTTTTTTCTGGAATGCAATCCTGTTATCTGCGACAGAACGGAAATTGTACGCATCAATTGATGCGATATAATTTCCATCAAAATCCATGGTGAAGGCAGTGTTCGCCTTGACCGAATATGTCCATCCTCCTTCGATTGGTTCCGGGAGAAAATCAGTATCAGGAATGATCGTCTCCTTGCCATCAAGTCGAAGTATGCCAAATACTGTATCTCGTTTGAATGCATATTGGCCGTCTTGTTCATTGGTGAGAAAACGGTAATCTGGAGGAATGAGCCAGCTTTCAGATGAATGATTCCAGATCCCATGCAGCAAATGAGAACGGAGTAAGGGCTGCAATGATTTGGGCAAAGGCTGAAGGCCCCACAAAAACCGACTGAGGCTATCCTGATTTTGTCGGATCAGGCTTCTACCAACGCCAAGGGCATTGGTAACCCGGAGGTCGGATAGAGAGCGGATTGGTGGAGCAGACTCCTGCGACACATTAAGTGCTTGAAATCGGACGATATCCTGCCAGATTGAATCAACTTTTGCTGGTTTGGCTCCAGACAATGAATACTGTATACCGGGTCGGGCTGATGCGATGATGTCTGCTTTTTCGTCCAGAAGGTGTTGCCTCTTTTCATAAAAAACAATGACATAGGTACGGCCATCTACGCCTAGCCTGATCTGGATGCTGTCCATCTTCGTTGGAATGATTTCGCCCCAATCAAGATGGTATAGGCCAAATCCATACTCGCCCATAACCCGGATCAGTTTTTGTCCATCACGGATATCGGATATATTTTCGTGGATGGCATGATATTCTGGCGGAATAAGGATTTCTCCCTGCTGATTGATCAAGCCCCAATGATATCCTTCCTGAATGAGGAAATATTGACTTTGTGCGGAGGTCAGGTTCAATATCCAGAAAAGAAACAGGAAGAAAAATGATGGGATGGCGTGTGGCATCTTGGCTGTGTTTTGTTGCTGATCATAAACAAGATACAAGCTTCTGTTGAGAGCTAAGAGAAAAAATATTCGATCTGAGAGGATGAGTAATGGGTATGGTAAAAAACGCCTAACTTTCCTGGACATTGAAAAGCTCCTACTCAGATGTACACCATTGACAAGCCGTTGCGCATCAACCTCTGGTCAGGGCCCCGTAATGTGTCCACGGCCCTAATGTATTCCTTTGCCCAGCGGGCCGATACGAAGGTATTCGACGAACCCATTTATGCGCACTATCTGCGCGTAACCGGGATCGACCATCCCGGTCGGGCAGAGACCCTGGCCAGCATGGACCATGATGGTGAACGGGTGGTTCGTGAAGTGATCCTAGGCACGCACGACCGACCGATTTTGTTTTTTAAGCAAATGGCCCATCATCTGGTTGACCTGGATGAAGGCTTCATGAAAGACTGTCTCAACCTCCTGTTGATCCGCAGACCGGATGAAGTGGTGGCTTCTTTTTCAAAAGTAATCAGCCATCCAACGATGCAGGACATCGGCATCAAACGACAGCACCAGCTGTATGAGGATTTGTTGGCGCTGGGACAACAACCCCTCATCATCGAGGGGATGGAGATTCGGCGTCAGCCGGAAAAAATGCTCAGCCGCTTTTGTGAAGCAATTGGGATTCCGTTCGATCCGGCCATGCTTGCATGGGAGGCGGGTGCCCGTCCGGAGGACGGCAGCTGGGCGGCATTCTGGTATCACAATGTCCATGCCTCTACGAGCTTTAAGCCATACATCCGACAGGAGCCGGAACTGGCCCCGCATTTGCGGGCGTTGGTTGACGAGGCGCAGCCATTTTACGAAGCTCTCGCCCAACACAGTCTGAAAATCGATTAGCATTCAACATACTTTTCCCCCAAAGACATTCTACTATGCAAGCGTTTAACCCGAAAAATGCCAACATCAAAATCTATGTTGGTGGCGAAATCGTTCCACGTGATCAGGCTCGGGTCTCCGTTTTTGATTCCGTGGTTCAGGGCGGCGATGCCGTCTGGGAAGGCCTGCGGGTCTATGATGGCCGGATCTTTTGTCTGGACAAGCACCTGGCGCGCTTACAGGCTTCTGCCAAAGCGATGGCTTTTGCCAGTGTCCCATCCAATGCTGAGATCAAGCAAGCGGTCTTTGATACGCTCCAGGCCAATGGGATGCGGGATGATGTACACGTTCGTCTCACGCTGACGAGGGGGGAAAAGACTACCTCCGGCATGGACCCGCGCCTCAATCAGTTTGGCCCGACTCTGATTGTTTTGCCAGAATGGAAACCCCCGATATTTGGGGACAAAAGCCTGCGACTGATCACCTCCAGCGTGCGCCGCAATTCGCCCATGATGGTGGACTCCAAAATTCACCACAACAACCTCATCAACAACATTCTCGCCAAGATTGAAGCCAATGTGGCCGGTGTAGATGCGGCCGTGATGTTGGACTTACATGGGTTCGTGGCGGAAGCCAATGCCACCAATCTTTTCATGGTAAGCAATGGCGAAGTGCATACGCCTTTGGCCGAAGCCTGCTTGCCGGGGATCACCCGTGGCCTGGTGATGGAGATCTGCCGGAACAATGATATTCCTTTACATGAGCGCCGGATTTCCCTCTCAGAATTCCACTCCGCTGATGAAGTGATTTCTACCGGAACCATGAGCGAATTGGTGACGGTTTCGGAAATTGATGGTCGTTTGATTGGTGATGGGAAAAAAGGACCGATGACGAAGCGATTGCAAGATCTGTTTCGGGTCCGGGCAGAGAAAGAAGGGGAGGTTTTGCCGTTTTGATGAATGTTAGAATCGTCTTGGTTTAACTGGTTGGATATTTTTGACAAACTCAGGTGAAAAGCGTAAAACCGATAATCATATTTCTCTTCCTGTTGGTGAACGCCTGTTCAACTGATGGATTTAATGAAAAAGAGGCGATTAAGACCGTTATGTTGACCCGAAAGGACTTGAAAGACTTTAAGACACTTCAGATTATCTTTTTCAAATTAATAAAGACAAATATGAGCCTTTAATTCAAAAGCTCGAAAACAAGGGGATCTATGCCGACAATATTTTATGTGGTTTGAAAGGTACAGTTTCGTTTTTGATGAAGGAGTCGACTAATATAAAATGGGATGATTATAACGACTCTCACGATCATGAACTTGTTGTTTACCCAGATCTAGACCAGCTGAGCCATACAGGTGAAGGTATTCAGATTGATTCGCTGATCAGTAAGAACATCAAATACAATTATTCGATTGGACAAACAGGGCATTAATCGTAAAGGTCTCAATGAATAAATATCAAGTCCATTTGGCAGCCCTATAATTATGGAGAGACTGTGTCTTGCTTGCGCTATAGCCACCTATATGAGATTGTTTAGGAGTTGAACGATATACGCAGGATGCCGTTTAGGTAAGTAACAGCAGCAAGCATGAAAAAACTAAGCCTCATCCTCCTTCTCATTGGTTTTTTTATCAAGGGCCACTCCCAGGATTTGATTGGGAAATGGTATATGATGAATCGTAGTGGCTTGATAGAGTGTGAAATTACGGAGGACTCCATCCTCACTCGCCAACTGTTTTTGGACTTTAAGCCAAAACCCAAACCGGGAAAAGCGCAGGCATATTTCAAGACCCAAAATCTTGGTGATAGGGTTTTGCTCATCACCAAAGCAATGAAGGATACGGCCCTGTTTTCGGCATTTGTCGCCACGAATGTAGAAAACAGGAAATCGTTTTATTTGGCCTGGAACGTACTTGATACCGCGACGACCACAATCGATGCACTGATCAGCATCCATCAACAAGATAAGCGGGAGTTATCTGGATTCCTCTTCTTCCATGAAGACTTCATTGCCAGCTTACAGAAGCTCCGGCCCATAGACGCTATGACATTGCAAGACTTTAAGAAGTTTGCGCAAAACTATGTAGATAGGATAAAAAACACCCAGGAGGCGTTTGCCCAATACAATACTGGCTACATCGTGATTACGTACAACTTCCAAACGATGATTCAGGCACTTTTCGAAATTGGATACAACCCACTTCAAAGTATGGCGACCCTTGAGACGCCATTTGTGAAATTTTCTACCGATCCGGAGGTAGAAATGATATGGAAGGAAGTGCAAGAGAATTAATGGCTGCTAATAAGTCATGACGCATATAGCTTGCGGTATGCAGTTATACGCAGGATTCATTTCTATATGTCCTGAGGATCGATCAGACACCGCGCCGCTTTGAATCGTATGAGGCGAATACCTTGTGTGAAGCTCATGCCAGTCAGACTGAAAGAATTGAATAGATAGACACAAATAGGAATATGCTCACAGACATCAACCCTAAATTACCCATGCGCGACAAGGAGGCGACCCGGGCGTTTTATGAAACTCATTTAGGGTTTCGTCAACTTGCCGATCATGGCGTCTATTTGATGATGGGAAAGGACCAAATCGAAATTCATTTCTTCGAATTTGGTGACCTGGATCCTAAAGAAAATTACGGGCAAGTGTATATCCGGACGGATGAAATAGACCAATTTTATCAGTCGCTGTTGGATAAAAAGGCACCAATCCATCCTAATGGTAAACTGGAAGTCAAACCATGGAAACAAAAAG
>JBCBZF010000880.1:0-3122 GCA_039815525.1 Bacteroidota bacterium
ATAGGTTGTTATAATTACGAAAAAATGGAATGTTTAAATTTTGTATAAAAAGCTAAGTTTACATCTACAAGGAGTAATCTCATGGCAAAAAAGATGGATCAAAAAGCTTCTCAGACCCAACAGCCACTCCAACTGCTGCGCACCCTTACGAATTGGGGGAGTCTGTTTGGTGGGTTGGTATTGGCTGGGGTTTTCATCTTCCAAACGTCTATGCCTTCGCCTCAGGTTCAGTCCGGTCAGGCGGTGGTCTCCATCCGTCCCATCAAGCTGCAGGGGCAGGTTTTTGCGGAACGGGATAAATTAGATGAGCGCATTCGTGCATTAGGTGAAGCCAGGAAGGATAAAGACTTAGAGCAGCTCCGTCAACTTGAGCAAGAAGTCAGGCTCATACGCGATGTTGAGGACATTCGACTCCGGATACAGCTTGAGCGTGGCAATCCATCCTTTGATGAAGCAAATTTTCAGGATCAGCTCCAGGTTAAGCTTCAACGTCTCGAAGCCCTTGAAACTGCAAACTTCCAACCATGAAAAAGTTTCTGATTTTTCTCGGTTGTCTCTGGCTGATTCTCCCTTGTCGCGCGCAGGTTTTGTGCAAAACAGAAGATTCTCAGTCAATTTATGTAGAGGACTTTGAATCCAACGTAGCAGATTCATGGACACTTTTACCAGCCAGTGATGGGGGACAATGGACCGTTGGCACAGGAAACATTGGTATGTATCCTAATCCAGGTAGTGGCAGTTGGATTTATGTTTCTGACGAAAAAGATGACAACATTGGGGAAGCGATTCTGGAAAGTCCGGATTTTGACTTGGCTGGCATGACAGACATTCGATTGACTGTCGACATCCTGTTTCAGGAGTACGGCGGCAAAGGAAAATACCAATTGAAGGTTTGGGATGGGCGCGAATGGTTGCTACTCCACGAAGGCAGAGACGACATTGTCGCTCATTTAGAAATCGATCTCTCGGCTTTTGCACTCAATGGAATAAAAATTCAATTTGTGTACAATGACGAAGGTAGCTGGGGATGGGGAATGGGTTTGGACAATCTTAGCATAACGGCAACGCAGAATACTTGCGGAAATGGTATTTGTGAGAGGGGAGAGGTGCCGACTTCCTGTGAAGATTGCCAACCAATTTTTACAGAATGGATTGCGCCTGGCAAAGATCTGAGGGGTAAGGACGTAAGCTATCTCACTTTTCAACGTAATAGTAAATGTGATGATTGCTCAGAATGGATTCCGCTTGATTTTGACATCAATTGTTATGGAAAATCCTTCCAAAGTTTATATCTGAACGCCAATGGCAATATCACCTTCGGCGGACCATTGTCGGATTTTAATCCCGAACCATTTTGTTTGGAAGGCCCATATATGATCGCGCCATTTTTTGCTGATGTAGACATTTCCCTTGGTGGAAATATCTATACCTATGCAGATCCGGAAGGGCACTATTGGCTGGCAACATGGAAAGATGTCGCTTACTATGGTAGCAATGATCCAGGCTTGCCCGGAAACACATTTTCAGTCTTGTTGACTGACGGTAGTATCCATCAATTAGGAGAAACCATTTTACCGCTTGGCACCAATGTGGTTTTTCTGTACGATGAAATGAACTGGACCACCGGCCGTTCGTCTGGCGGCATTGATGGCTTTGGAGGAGCGGCTGCCACAGTCGGGATGAATTTTGGTGATGGGCTTCTCTGCAATGGATATGGTCGATTTGATCGTGGTGGATACGGGTATTCGCCTGCTCATCAGGCGAACGAATGTGCTGCCAACGGGGTTTCTCATCTCAATCAACGGGTTGTCTTTTTCAATTCGGAATCCGGAGAGGTGTTGGATGGTCAAGGTCAAATTATGGTAGAAGCGGTGAAGGATGGCGACAAGGTTCGACTTCGCTTCCAAACAGATTTGGTCAGTACTGCAGAGAGTTTCAGCATCCAGCGTTTGGACCCTGAGCAAAAAAGCTTTGTGGCACTATTTGACTTATACCCTTCGGAGCATCTTCCAACTGACCCGACGGCTTTCGAAGCCTGGGATGCCACCCCAATGCCTGATACCAATATTTATCGCATTCTCATCAATCAAGCCAATGGTATTCAAAAGACATCAGAAGAACGAGCCGTTATTTTTCAGCCGGGCACCTATCCATCCGGGCGGTTTCAGCTGACTTCAGTCGGGCCAAATCCATTACAATCGGACCTGAAAATTGGCTATGAAAAGCTGGACCAGCGCCCGATCAATTACATCCTGACGGACATGAGTGGTCGCATGATTTTCCAGGGAAAACTTGATGGAGGCCCAGGCCAATACCAGCAATCATTTTCGGTACGAAATCTCATTGCCGGGCAATATATTTTCTCCATGATGCAGGGAGAAGAGCGTCAATACCGACAATTGATTAAATTGTAAATCAGTCTTTTCGTTTGAGAAAAGCCACATTTTCGACATGGGCGGTGTGCGGAAACATATCAACCGGCTGAATGCTGACCACTTCATATGCTTCTCGCATCAGGTCAATGTCCCTGGCTTGGGTGGAGGCTTTACAGCTAACGTAAATGATATATTGAGGCTTCGCCTTGAGTAATTGGGCGACCACCTTCGCATCCATACCGTTTCGCGGCGGGTCCGCAATGACGACATCGGGCTGGCCTTCCCGACTCATCAAGTCATCCGTCAGGATTTTCCTCATGTCCCCCGCATAAAAACTGAAGTGTTCCAGTTGGTTGAGAGCCACATTCTTTTTCGCATCCTCGATTGCTTCCGTTACGTACTCAATGCCAACGATTTTTTCTGCCAGATCAGCAACATAAATCCCAATCGAACCGGTACCGGCATAGAGGTCATAAACCACATGATGGGTGGTGCGACCTTCTGGCAGACAGTCAGTGAGCATATTTCTGACCACATCATAGAGCACTTTTGCCTGTTGAGGGTTTGTCTGAAAAAATGAAACCGGGGAGATCATAAAATCTGCATTCCCAAGTCGTTCTTTCATATAGGTTTCACCTTTCCAGATATGGAATGGCAAGTCGCTGAAACTGCTGTTCAGTTTTTGGTTGACGACCCAGACCAGGTGGCTTACCTGTGGGAAGTTCTCCGCAATATGGCCCAAAATGG
>JBCBZF010000644.1:0-4260 GCA_039815525.1 Bacteroidota bacterium
CCACCCTGGGTTTCTGTAAATTTGTGATGGGCCACGAAGCCTTCCGCAGTGGCAATTTTGACACCCATTTTGTCAAAACCCATTTCACCCCGGACATGCTCAGAGAAGACTGGACCGAAGCCGAAGCCATGCTGGCTGGTATTGTGGCAGACATTGCCCTGAATGGGGAGAAGAAGATTGCGGATCGTGCGCACCCACGTGGGCAGACCAGCGCCTGGCGGATGAATCGGCGGTAGGAAGGGCCATTTAGGGCGCCCCAGGTGCCTCCAAATCATTTGGATTTTTTCATAAGCCGGTAGAGAAAGCACACCTGCTTTCTCCAAACTCATTGGCTATCGACTGATGGGATTCGCGTTCCGAGCCACAAATTATTGTGGCTCTACCGGGATCCTGTAATGCTTCAAGAATCAGTAGAGACAGTACACTTGCTGTCTCGCCCCATTTTCCCATCAGTCGCTGGCTTGATGGTTTCCCTCACTCTCCCAATGTCGCCCACCCGACCGTACGCTTAGCAAGCCCCGCCCCACGCTTGTCCGCTGGACAAACACGCCTGCTGATTGCCGCTATGAAAGCCCCAACTTCTGACAGTTTTCTGCGTGCAATCAATACGGCCAACACAGGCCGGGATTCAATTTTTAAGTACTATGCGAGTGTTCAAATCGTTTTTTTCAACGCTGCTGCTGATGACTGTTTTTGGTGCGACTGCTTTTGCGCAATACGTGCCCTCCGATCGGACTGGCAAACCGCTGGCCGAAGTGATTCAGGATTTGCAGTATGAGTTGGACGAATTGGAGGCTACACCACTCAGCGAACTGAACCGGTCGGAGCGAAAACTGCTCCGCAAACAGCGGAAAAGGCTCAGAAGGCAATTGCAATCGGCCCAGTACCAGGAGTTTCTCCAGCTACAGGCCAGCAATCCTTATGTGCGCCGAAACCAGAATTTTTATGGCCCCTGGGCCAATGGTTTCTACAGTCCGTTTGCTTTCAACCGCTTTGGATTCCGACGAGGCTTTGTCTATCGTCGTGGATTCTGCCGATTCTGATTTATACGCAAACGAAAGTGGTTTGGGAATTTCTCTTCTCCCCAAACCACTGACTTTGAGGGTATACCGAAAAGGGAAATGCGTTTATTTTTTCAAAGCATTTCACGTTCGGTATACCACACTACCCAATAAATCCAATGAAAAGGGGATGCATAGACTGCATCCTCTTTTTTGCATAAAATCGCACGGATAACTGGAAAATAAGCCCTAAGAAGTATCCTGTCCCTGGACAAGCTTGGATCTGGACGGCTTAGGTCGTTTCTTGAGAAGAATCTACACCCTATGCCTTCCAAACAACGCCATCGCGGGCAGCATGCAGAAGATGCCCGTCTTTTTGGCGAAGCCTATTTGCCAAGCTTGCGTGAAGCAGTCTCTGATATGGGCTTTTTGCTCAGCCGGGGCTATAGCGACTCGGCCAGCTTAAAACTGGTGGGAGATCGCCACAAACTCACGCAGCGACAACGGAAGGCACTTCTTCGGGTGAGCTGTCCGGAAGAAGCGGTCAACAATCGTCCCCGCAAACAAGTATCAGCCACTGATCTCAGCGCGCAAACCCTGGCCATTGATGGCTACAATCTGTTGATCACCATAGAGAGCGCCTTGGCCGGCGGAATGCTGTTTCACTGTCGGGATGGCTGCTATCGGGATATCGCCAGTGTCCACGGCACCTACCGGAAGGTGGAGGAAACCCTCCCCGCGCTGAAATTGATCGGCGACACGCTGCTGGAATTGGGTGTTGAACAAGCCAATTGGTTTCTGGATAAACCCGTCTCCAATAGCGGTAAACTCAAACTGATGATGATTGAAGTGGCCAAAGAGCATGCATTTCCCTGGTGGATCGAATTGGTCAACAATCCTGACCGAACCATTTCTGAGTTGACGGACCAGATTGCGATCTCCTCTGATGGCTGGGTGATAGATCATGGTGTGCGTTGGTTCAATCTGCAAAAACACATCGTGGACCAGATCGAAGGTGCCAATGTGATCAAGCTATAAGGATGTCCCCGATTATGGCGACCGTCAAGAAAAAGGACCGCAAGCCTTTTCCTTCACCCTTCGCTCCTCCCAAAAAATCCCTATCTTCTCTTCAGAACTACTCCCACGCGATTGATGATTCCAACCCGTCTGTTTGATTTGCTGGCCTATCAGGCTGAAAAGTATCCGCAGGATGATGCCATGGTTGGTCATGGCACTGGCACCCGCTGGCGCTCTTTCACCACCAAGGAGATCCAGCAACTGGTCAATGGGGTCAGTAAGGGGCTGATCAGTCTGGGAGTGAAGAAAGGGGATCGCATTGCCATCTTATCCCAAAATCGACCGACCTGGATGATCGTTGACCTGGCGATTTTGCAGTTGGGTGCGGTTTCTGTTCCGATTTATCCAACCATCAGCCGACAAGACTATCAGTACATTTTTTCCCATGCTGACCCACGCTACATTTTTGTGGCCACTGAAGAACTTCTCAGCCGGGTAGATGAAGCCGATCCCGGGCGCAAAAGTCTGGAAGGTGTATTTACCTTTGATCCCATCAATGGTGAAACGCTCTGGGAGGAACTCATCAGAATGGGGAAGAATGTCTCTGATAAAGAATTGGCGGAACACAAAGAGGCTGTGGACAAAGACGACCTGGCTACGGTGATTTATACTTCCGGGACCAGTGGCGATCCTAAGGGTGTGATGCTGTCCCACTGGAACATCCTCAGCAATGTCCAATCCATCACCCAATTGTTGCCCATCAATTGCGAGCACCGGGTGGTCAGCTTCCTGCCGCTAAGCCATATTTTTGAGCGCACCGTCGGCTACATTTACCTCTATCTGGGGGTTTCGGTTTATTATATCGAAAAGCTGGATCTGGTTTTGGAAACGGTTCAGGCAGTCAAGCCACATATGTTTACCACTGTACCGCGGCTGCTGGAAAAAATCTATGAATCCATCATTCTGGAAGGCTATCGCCTCAAAGGCATCCGCAGAAAACTTTTTTTCAAAGCGCTCGATCTGGGCCTGCGCTATCAGCATGATCAGGATCAGGGGTGGTGGTATCGGATGCGGCTGCGCTTTGCGCAGCGTTGGGTGTTTCGCCAATGGCGGAATCTGCTGGGGGGCGAGTTAATCGGAATTGTAACCGGTGCAGCAGCCTTACCAGTCCATTTGTGGCGGATTTTTACCGCGGCCGGGATTGAGATTCGGGAAGGCTATGGCCAAACCGAAGCCTCACCGACCATTGCTTTCAACCGCTTTGAACCTGGAGGTGTGATTCCCGGAACCGTTGGTATGCCTTTGCCTGGGGTAGAGGTGCGGATTGCGGAAGACGGTGAAATTTGTGTGAAAGGCCCCAATGTGATGATGGGCTATTACAAAAATCCTGCAGAAACAGCGGCGACCATTGATGCTGATGGTTGGCTGCATACCGGTGACATTGGCAAGATTGTCAAAGGTCGCTTCATCCAGATCACGGATCGGGTCAAGGAAGTATTCAAAACTTCCGGTGGAAAATTTGTGGCACCTACGCCCATTGAGGAACGCTTTCGGACTTCTCCATTTGTAGAACAAATCATGGTCGTAGGAGCAGATCGGAAATTCGTTTCGGCTTTGATTCTCCCGAACCTACACTACATCCGGAACTGGGCGTTGGGCTATCCTGATCTGAGTGAATTATCAGATGAACAACTGCTCCTTTCTCCTGAGGTGCAAACATTATTTGATGAGATCGTATCAGATGTAAACGAAGACTTTGGACAGATTGAAAAAGTGAAAACCTATCTGTTGATGCAAGAAGACTGGACGGTGGAAGGCGGCGAAATCACCCCCAGCATGAAACTCAAACGGAAGCATTTACGCAAGAAATACCAGACAGAAATTGAACAAATGTATCTTTCTGCGGCATCTTTTCAGGAATAATTCTACTTTTGTCACTCCTTCCCCCAACAGGAAGGCAAACCTTTCAACAGGCTTGTCGTTAGCTTTGAAGATGAAACGAAAACAAAAACAGATCCTCCGAAAACGAAAGCAGTACTAAGTGCTGTCGCCGGTTTCCCTGTTTTTCATCTAAAGTCTCCTGTCAATTATTCCTTTTTACATGCAATCATATACCTGGTTCTATTCCCTTGGAACGGCCCTCTCTGAGGCTGAAGAAGTCCAATTACAAGCAGATTTCAACGCCTTTACTGAGCAATGGAAATCGCATGGTACCCCGGTGGATGGTCTGATTCAAATTCGC
>JBCBZF010000897.1:0-3022 GCA_039815525.1 Bacteroidota bacterium
CCGGTCCCAACGGCTTACCATCAAGACTGAAAACACGACCTACACGATGTTCTGATTTTTCCTCGCTGAGATATTGGGTTCCCAATACCATATAGGCACTTTCCAGACGCACCAGATCGCTGACCCGCAAAGGTTCATAGCCTTCATCTGTAACAGGCTTAAACCAATACTCCACGTAGTCTTTAACCCCGTAGTTTTCCAGATAGTAATTGGTGATTCGCCGCCCCTGTTTGCCTTCCGCCCAAAACTCCAGATAAGTGAAACGGCCACGCTCTGCCGGGACAACCTTGATCGGGTAGCCTATCTCGAAAACGCTGTAACCTTCAACCGGAAAAAATTGCTCGGAAGAAACAGTTTGTCCCTGTAATAGGCCAGACACACAAAGGACACATGCAAGTATGGTAATCCTAAAACTATTCATATTATCCTACCATTGGAACATGGGTTTACTGCCCATAAATTCATTGACTTCCCCTCTTACTTTCTGGATGACGGTGTCATTGCTGTGATTCACCAATACCTGATCGATCCAATCGGCGATTTGTACCATGTCATCTTGTTTCAGACCCCGTGTGGTCAGGGCAGGCGTGCCCAGTCGAATACCGCTGGTAACCATGGGGCTGCGGGAGTCAAATGGGACCATATTCTTATTGATGGTGATATCCGCCTGAACCAATGAGCCTTCGGCAATTTTACCTGTCAACTCTTCGTTTTTGGTCCTCAGATCAATCAGCATGCAGTGATTATCCGTGCCTCCAGAAATTACTTTATAGCCTCTGGTGACCATTGCCTCGGCAAGAGATGCAGCATTGGCAATCACCTGTTCCGAGTAGGTTTTGAATGCTGGCCTTAAGGCTTCTCCAAATGCTACTGCTTTCGCAGCGATGATATGCATCAAAGGTCCTCCCTGCGTACCGGGGAAAACACCAGAATCCAAAATAGAACCAATAGACCGGACAGTGCCTTTTCGCGTGGTAATCCCCAAAGGATTGGGGCCATTTTTTCCGACCATGATCATGCCACCGCGGGTTCCGCGCAGGGTTTTATGCGTCGTGGTGGTTACAACATCACAGTATGCCAAAGGGTCATTGAGGAGTTTCATGGCAATTAATCCTGCAGGATGGGAAATATCCGCCATCAACATCGCTCCGACTTCGTCTGCGATTTCCCGAAAGCTAGCATAATCCCAATCTCTGGAATAGCTGCTGGCCCCAGTGATGATCAGCTTTGGTTTTTCCTTACGGGCTGTTTCCCTCACCTGATCATAATCAATCATGCCGGTATCTTCCCGGACACCGTAAAAGACCGGACGATAGATTTTTCCGGAAAAGTTAACCGGAGAGCCATGGGTAAGGTGCCCGCCATGTGCCAGATCAAAGCCCATAATCGTGTCTCCGGCATTGAGCAATGCGAGGAATACTGCGGCATTGGCAGTCGCACCACTATGTGGTTGTACATTTACCCATTCCGCACCGAACAATTGCTTTACCCGATCACGCGCGAGATTTTCAGCTTCATCCACTACTTCACAGCCTCCATAGTAACGTTTCCCAGGCAGGCCTTCAGCGTATTTATTGGTCAGACAGCTCCCGGCTGCACGCATGACGTCATCACTGACAAAGTTTTCAGAGGCGATCAACTCAATTCCTTCTTTCTGGCGGCGTTCTTCCCGCGCAATGATCTCGAAGATTTGATCTTGACGGACAATTGATGAAGCTTGACTTGACATGAATATTTGGTATAAGATTCGATTATTGTAAAAACGCTGCGACTTCTCCATTATTCGGATTGATTTCCATGGAGACGTGCTGATGTAAAGTAGTAGCCAGCTCTACTCCTACAAAGTCAGGAGAAACCGGCATACTGCGGTGCCCGCGATCAATCAGGATAGCCGTTTGGATTTTGCGGGGCGCAACCTGAAGCAGGATTGCCACCACATTGAGGAGCGTAATACCGGTGTACAGTACGTCATCGACAACGACAACGGCTTTATCTTTGAGCTCTTCCACCCGCTCCATATCCAGGTCAATCCCAATTTCCCCTCTTCCACCACTGCGATCCAGGCTGGCATTGACAAATTGAACCGTGAGGGGAGAGATATCTGTCAGATACTGCACCAATTCTGTGGCGAGATATCCGCCTCGCTCATCGATCCCGATCACGATGATCTCTGTTTCCGAGAAATTGGCTTCATATATTTCATATGCCATCCGTTTGAGACGGGCATGAATCGCACGGTGCTGGAGTATGTTTACCCGGTGATCAGACATAAAAGATGCTGTATTCGCAAAGGTAAATTTACAAAATGAAAGAAGGGGCAAACAAGCCCCTTCTTATACAATTCAATTTTATCCGCAGATTAGTCTGCAAAAGCGCGGGAAGACTCGCGTCTTTCCATCCGCTCTTTGTGTTCTTCCTTGCTTCCGACAATCAGATCCCGGTATTTCCGCTGACCAGTACCAGCAGGAATCAGGTGTCCGACAATCACATTTTCCTTCAGACCAATCAATTCGTCAGTCTTGGCAGTGATGGCTGCTTCGCTGAGAACTTTGGTGGTTTCCTGGAAGGAAGCGGCAGAGAGCCAACTCTTCGTACCAAGGGATGAACGGGTGATACCCATCAGGACAGGTGAACAAACCGCTGGGCGGGCCGTGCGGCCGACCACGAGGGCTTTGTCATTCCGTCTCAGGTGGGAATTTTCATCCCGCAGTCTACGCTGTGAAACAATTTGGCCAGGACGCAGATTGGTGGAATCACCAGCATCGTCAACAACCAGTTTATCAAAGATCCAGTCGTTTTATTCGGTAAAGTCTTTGCGGTTAACCACCTCTTTTTCGAGGAAAATGGTATCACCAGCATCAACAATTTCTACCTTCTGCATCATCTGGCGTACGATAACCTCAATGTGTTTGTCATTGATCGGTACACCCTGCAGACGATACACTTCCTGAATCTCGTTCACAATGTAGGACTGAACAGCACTTGGTCCTTTGATGGCCAGGATGTCTTTCGGAGCAATGGC
>JBCBZF010001269.1:0-1759 GCA_039815525.1 Bacteroidota bacterium
CCCTTGAATTCATAGCCGTTCAATTTCTTTTGGTCCCAAATGGCCTGTTCCGTTTCCTGATTGGGGATTTCCCAGAGACCGCCCCATAAACCTTTGGGAGGGCGTTGGTGAATCAAAAAGCGACCATCTTCTGTGGTTTGGTGGAAAAAATGGAAGTAACGGGTAGGCCTTGCCAACTTTTTACTTTTGGTGGGCACCAGATGGGTGATGCCTTCTTTTCTCCCCTGGCAATGACTCTCCAAAGGACAAATCAGACAGCCTGGTTTGGTGGGCGTACAGATGGTCGAGCCAATGTCCATGATCCCATGGTTGAAGGGCGCGGAGTCTACTGGGGCAACCCATTGGTCAATGATGGCCTGAAAGCTTTTTTTCGTCTTATTCTGATCAATGGGAGAAAAATCAGCCAGGACCCGACTCATGACACGCAGGACATTGCCGTCAATCACACCCGCTTGATTCCCAAATGCAAACGACCCAATCGCCCGTGAAGTGTAAGGTCCGACGCCTTTTAGCTTGATTAACTCAGCATGATGGTCGGGAAATTGTCCCTGATAGCTAGAGACCACTTCATTGGCAGCAGCGTGCAGGTTGCGTGCCCGACTGTAATACCCCAGACCTTCCCACATCTTTAGGACATCATCCAGGGGCGCCGCTGCCAGATCGTACACCGTAGGAAACTTTGCCAGGAAGCGCTCGTAATACCCAATTCCGACCGAAATTCGGGTCTGTTGAAGGATAATTTCTGAAATCCAGATTGCGTATGGGTCTTCTGTCTTGCGCCAGGGAAGGTCCCGGCCATTGGCTTCATACCAATCTACGATCTGCTTTCCGATGCTCATTTTGCTAAAAATGTGAAAACTGGAACGAAATATGCGAAAGTTGCCGCAGCATCTGATACTTTGCTAAGCAGTTCTCAGGAAAAAAGTTTTGTACTTCATTTGTTTCTACTAACTTTGCGGGGCGCATTTTGAATGGCTCGAAAGTTTGTAACTCATTCGTAACTAGAAAATTAGCGTAAACGTGACCAAGGCAGAAGTAATCGTCGAGATTTCCCAGAAAACAGGAATAGATAAAGCGGACGTATCCGCCTCTTTGGAGGGGTTCTTCGCAGTTGTGAAAAATTCCGTTTCCAAAGGGGAAAACGTATATATCCGCGGATTTGGAAGTTTCATTGTGAAACACCGCAAGGAAAAAGTTGGCCGGATCATTTCGAAGAACCAGTCGATTGTTATCCCCGCACACAATGTACCCAGTTTTAAGCCTGCCAAGGTCTTTGTGGAGAAGGTTAAGAAGTCGAGCATTCATTCCTCTTAATGGAGGTATAAATGATGATCCAACGCCCTTTTTTGATGCTTTGGTCTGCTGGTAGACCGCTTCAGTTCGCCGTAATTGGTATCGGCGCCCTTGTTTTTGTCTTGCTGATGTTTGCAGACAAAACCAATCTGACCAATCTCGAAGCAGCCGAAATCAAAAACGATACCCGTGGCTCATTGCCACCTTTGGCACCTGATGCAAAGCTTGAATCCTTATTGGATGCACTCAATTCAGAGGCTGAAACGGATAAAGTCAGGATATTAGACTCAATTGTCGTATCTTTGCAGGCCAGAGGGAGATATGCCTACGCAGCAGACTATGCTGAGCAACAATACCTTCTGGATCGTTCTTTGGAAAATTTGTACCGGGTTGGAGACTTGAGCCGGCGTGCTGCACAATTAGAATTTGTGCAAAAAGATACCACGCTTTTCGGCCGTTACTCCCG
>JBCBZF010001254.1:0-1810 GCA_039815525.1 Bacteroidota bacterium
GCGACGAGGTCGACGTGAACTTTGCCCTCTAGGCTTTGGGAAGCTGCAATACAAACCGGCTCCCTTGTCCCGGCTCACTGTCGAGTTGGATGTTGGCCCCGAGTTTATTGCTGAGTAATTTGACTATGGCCAGTCCAATGCCTGAACCTTTGTATTCATGACGCTGATGCAATCTTTTGAAGGTTTCAAAAATCTGTTCGTGATACTGAGATTCGATTCCGATGCCATTGTCTTCGATCACAATCTCGGTGAAGCGAGTGCGATCTTTCGCATAAATGCTCACCATCGGCTGTTCAGACTCATTGAATTTCAATCCATTCTCAATCAAATTCTTTAACATTGTGTAGATCAAAGAGGAATTGGTCTGTACCGGAGGCAATGATTGGTGCTGAATGACGCCATTCTTTTCCTGACGGACCTCATTCAGCCCCAACTTTACATTTTCCATAACCTCATTCAGATCAACGACTTGTACATCGATTGCCTCTCCTTCTGACAATTGTGTGTATTTCGAAAAGTCCTCAACCAGGGTATACAGTTGGCCTGTACTTCGTTTTATGTTGTCGAAATAGGACTGGTAGTCAGTTTGCAGCGCTTCTGGAAGTTTGCGAAAAATCAGGCCGGCATAGCTCCCGATGTTTCGGATGGGTTCTTTGATGTCGTGTGAAGCGATGTAATTGAAGGTTTTGAGATCCTGGTTGGCTTGAGCGAGGTTTTCATTGGCCTGTTTGAGCTTCAGGGTTCGCTCCGTTACTGTTGCTTCCAACTGATCATTATACCTTTGTTTGCGTCGATTGGATCGGTAAATGACCACTGCCCAGCTGCTTAGCAATAATAAACCTAAAAGTAACGCAATCGCAGCGATTCCCCGGCTCCGAATGGTTTGCTGATCAGCTTCGGCCTCTGCTTTGAGGAGTTTGTTTTCTTTTTCTTTCTGTTCAACCTCAAATTCTGTTTTCAGCGCCTCTACTTTGGTCAGGAGTTCAGAATTACTCACGCTATCCTGATAGGCCATCTGTTCCGCAAGAATGTCATAAGCTTTGCGAAAATCACCAACCGCAGCATAGCTATCGTGTAGTACGGGATAGGTCTCTGAGAGCATCGAATAATTCTGCTGAACCTGACTTTCTACACGGGCCTTTTCTGCATAATTGATGGCGGCTTGAAAGTTGCGACGCTGAAAATGGTGTTTGGCAATGCTGGTAAAAATAGTCGGACGCACCCCACCAATGTCATTTTCTTCCACCAGATCCAGACCACGAAGGTACAGTTCATTGGCACGGCGAAAGTCCTGCTTTCGGTCATAATACTCTGCCTCTGACACCAATGCCTCCACCATGCCTTTGATATCCTTTCCTTCCTGATGATACCGAAATGATTCGCGGAAGTACCCCAAGGCCGTGTCATATTCCTTTTTCCCATTATACACCTGCCCCAGATTGTGAGATGATACCCCACGACCGATGGCATCTTTGGTGTATGTCAGGGATTCTTTAAAATACACTTCGGCCTCATCGTACTTTCCTTGTTTCAACAGTATGCCACCAATGTTGTCGAGCAGGGCTCCTTCCGTCGCCCCACCAACGCCATGAGAACGGCTGATCTCCAGGGCCTTGATATAGGCTTCCATTTCAGCATCCGGCTGGCTGACATTGTTGTAATAAAGCGCATAAATCCAATACAGACGGATGCGAATCAGTGGATCATCCTGCAAGTGATCATTTACGCATTTTTCGATGAGTTGAATATCTTCGAAAAGTGTATCGGCCGATGCGCCATAATACAGATGCGTATTGAACATGAGGACATA
>JBCBZF010000833.1:0-3309 GCA_039815525.1 Bacteroidota bacterium
CGGATTGTGGTCTGCGGCGGGCATTTTCCACCAATGGCTGCAACAATAGATTGGGCACCATCGCCGGTTCTGCCTCTTCACCGATGGCATACCTAATCTCCAGTTCCTTTTGAAAACGAATCTGTTCAATGTCCAGATACTGCCGGATAAAAGTCAATTCTTCTGCCAGACTGATTTCCTGCTCCTCTTTCATCATCAGCGTCCGCCGTAGGAAATCAGACAGACGAATCAACATATCATTGGCTTTGGCAGATTCATTTTGCCGGATCATGGCCGAAATGGTGTTGAGCGTATTGAAGAGAAAATGCGGATGCAATTGCATTTTCAGGGCCTGCAATTGGGCTTCTACCATGCGGGATTCAAACTGGACCGAGCGGACTTCTTCCTGTCGGAAGCGCTGATAATAATCAAAGGCATAGCCAACCAGGATGATGGCCCAATACATGATAAAAAACCATTCAAACTGATTGAGGAAGACATTGACATATACACCGCCAAAGCCAAATTCCGCGCCGGGTAAGACCAGAATTTTGATCAGGAGGGCATAGAATAAAATATTTAGCCCCACGGTGATCAGGCTAAACATCAGATGAAAGAGAATTCCGGCCAGCCATTGTCCCCGATTAAAGCGGATCTTTTTACTGAGGAGAAAGACTCCATAAGAAAGACAGCTCCAAAACCACCAAACCGCCAATTTGATGAGAAAAGTCGTGTGCCAAACCGATGGTTTGCCCTGTATTTGCAGGCTCAGGTGCAGCATGGTGGCAGAAATACAGGCAATGATCAAGCCAAAGACCAGGAACCAGCCCCAGTGTAAATAGGGCAAACGATCCAGGTCTTTGGCGGAAAATTCCGGCATGCTGAAAGCAGACATATACTTGAATATCGGCTTTCCTGCTTATAAAAACGTAACAAATGGGATTTCCTGAACGATTTTCCAATCCTCCCCTACTTTGATCAGGCTGAGCATGCTTTTGAAATGCGCTTTTTCACCTTCCATCGTGGCAATGACCGTCGCATTGGCTTCTTCAATGATTTCCACCGATTGGATCGTTACTGTTCGTTTGTCTCCACCAAACTTCTTTTGACGAAAGTTTTCCAACCAGCCTTCTTTGCCCAGATTGATGAGATTGCCATTGCTGACAAATACCACCCGAAAACTGCCATCGGTCAGTTGGTCGAGCTGTTCGACATCCTGTTTGTCACCAGATGAAGCATAGGTTTTGATCAATTCAGATAATTGTTCTTCAGGCGTTTGTGCAGTGCAAGAGACAGTGCCAAAGAGAAACATGGCAGCAATTGTGAGAAACATGATGATGGATTGAGACATGATTTTTGGGATAAATGCTTTTTGATTTGGTACTCACTGAGACGCGGTCAATCGACGTCTATACCGGAGCCTATTTGATCCCAAAGGTGCTTGGACAAAGGTTTCTGAGAAATGATATTGTTGTGAGTGGTAGATAGATGTTGTGAAAGAAAAAAGTCCCTGGCAACAAAAAAGCCGGACTTCACAACAAAAGGCTCTTACGCAAAATGTATATGTCCCTTCTTGCAGAAAAGAGCAGCATGAAACAACACCCCATCACACTCAGCTTACTCCTCTTTCTCGCGGTCTTTCATTTTTTGCCGATGAACGACATCCTGAATCCCGAAGAACCCAAATCGATCATGGTAGGCGATATGTCGGTTCAATGGGTATTCATTGATGACATGATCGAATTTGAGATTCACAGTCCGCTTGATGGCTGGGTGGCACTTGGCTTCAATGATGCCGACAACATTGTCGGCACCAATCTGATCATGGCCAATTGCCGCAACAACCAGCCCCAACTCACCGATATGTACGTGGTCGGTTTTGGCGATCCCCGCCCGGTCCACAAACTGGGCAGTCAGCCGCAGGCGCAGATCATCGGCGGCAACAAACAACAGGGTACCCAAATTCGCTTTCGCATCCCGCAGCAATCCCAAGACAAATATCATTTCGATCTGCGCAAGGGCCAGAAAATCTGGCTGATCTGTGCCTACTCAGAATCGGAGGATCTCGATCATCATTCGCGCATGCGGAGGCATGTAGAAGTGGAGTTGTGAGGCATGATTACGTTCTTCTCCTAACACAAATTGTATCACCCTGAACTCGTTTCAGGGTCTCCATAAGCTCACCCACTAATCTGGCAACCGGAGATTCTGAAACGAGTTAAAGAGTTTACGATGACAGCCTATGTAGGGAGAATTCAGTCCTACGCAAAACGTATTTGCTCGACAGAATATAGCTGTCTTACGAAATCAGCCCCATCTCCTTCCCAACCTTGGTAAAGGCCGCCACCGCCTGATCAATCTGCTCAAAGCTGTGTCCGGCTGAGATCTGCGTCCGAATCCGGGCTTTGCCTTTGGGCACCACCGGATAAAAGAAGCCAATCACATAGATCCCTTCATCTAGAAGGCGGCGGGCCATCTCCTGTGCGACTTTGGCGTCGTACAGCATGATTGGTACGATCGGGTGCGTTCCGGGAATAATGTCAAAACCAGCTGCTTCCATCTGGCTGCGAAAGCGTTTGGTGTTGTCTTCCAACTTGTCCCGCAGGGCGGTAGAACTGCTCAAAATGTCCAGCACTTTCATGGATGCTCCCACGATTGACGGTGCCAACGTATTGGAGAACAAATAGGGACGGCTACGCTGGCGCAGCATGTCAACAATCTCCTTGCGGGCTGCGGTGAATCCACCAGAGGCACCACCCAGCGCCTTTCCATAGGTTCCGGTGATGATGTCAATGCGGCCCATCACATCATTGTATTCGTGCGTACCGCGACCGGTTTTGCCGATGAAGCCAGTCGAATGACACTCATCCACCATGACCATGGCGTCATATTTGTCCGCCAGATCGCAGATCTTGTCCAATTGTGCAATGATACCATCCATGGAGAAAACGCCATCGGTTACGATCAGGCGACGGCGGGCTCCGCTTGCCTCCTGCAATTTGGCTTCCAAATCCGCCATGTCATTATTTTTGTAGCGGAAGCGGGCTGCTTTGCAGAGACGAATCCCATCGATGATGGAGGCGTGGTTCAACGCATCGGAGATGATGGCGTCTTCTTTCCCCAAAATCGGTTCGAATACTCCGCCATTGGCGTCGAAAGCCGCAGCATAGAGAATGCAATCCTCCATGCCGAGGAATTCGGCGGTTTTGCGTTCCAGCTCTTTGTGAATGTCCTGCGTGCCGCAGATAAAGCGCACCGAAGACATACCAAAACCATGCGTATCAATCGTGGCTTTTGCGGCTTCAATTACCGCTGGATTGGAAGAAAGCC
>JBCBZF010000989.1:0-2724 GCA_039815525.1 Bacteroidota bacterium
AGCCCCACCACGTGGCACGTGACCCTGCGCGAGGGGCTGGCCTTCCACGACGGGATGCCGGTGACGGCCCCGGCCGCGGTGGAGGCGGTTTCGGCCATCGCCGATGAGGCGAAACGTCTGGTAATGCCTCCACTTGTCAGTGGGATGCTGGCTTTCATGTTCATCCTGTTGTTCCGGTCGACCATGGGGATTGAGGGTTTTAGCGTTGCGGCAGGTTTTCTGTCTGGCTATGCTACTTACCTGAGCATCCATTACGCAACGCATATTTTCAAGCCACCGAAAAACTTCTTCAAAAAATGGTGGACATTCCATGCAGTGCATCACTACCACGATGATAGCATCAACTTTGGTGTGTCAACCCCCCTTTGGGACTATGTTTTCGGCACCGTTGCAAAGAAAAAGAAAAAGGAAGCAGTTGCTGCCTAATCTTCCCTAAAACATTCAAACCCCTCTGATTGCTTGATCAGAGGGGTTTTTTTTTGCGTAAAATCATGTAACTTAACAGGACTCCTTGATATCAGCCATTTTTTTCTCACAGAAGAACCGCTCGAATGAAAGCGTTTTGGACTCTGTGCATTTTTTTGTGCTGTTCGACCACTTGCTTTACTCAGGAGATCACAATCATGGGCAGAATTCACGCTCATGAGCCCGAATTCAAAGCTGCCTCTAACAAGGCAGTGTTTTATCAAATGATCCTACGGGGCCAAAGTCCTGTATATGTGTCCATTCCAGTGGATGCTGAGGGTCGTTTTGAGCAAACAATACCCGGCGGCAGTCAGCTTGAACTGTTTGTCGACTACGATGCATATGCCCCCATTGATACAGTGGTAGACCTCAATGGAGAAGACACCGTTTTTCTTTCACTTTCTCTTTCCCCCTCTCTCGGACGTTTTTCTGCCAAAACAGCACGGATTGACATCCAAAATCGGAACATTCGTTTGTTGTTTCACGATCCGATCATGCGGGAAGTTTTTCGGGATAAACGGTTTTCCGAAAAATACGGTTTTCACTTTTACTACATCGAAACACCTGCCAGCCCGACTACCCAAAATGGGGTTTACCGCTACAATGCTACCATGGATGCTTACCTCGACAGCACCAATGGCCCTGGCTGGCGAGGACAAATGTATGCCGATTTGGCTGATCTGTCCCGGAAAATAGAAACCAGAGAGATGCTAATGGATCCGGTTGAACGCCTTGCTTCATTTCGTTTTCCCAAACGAGCTATCTTGCCAGTAGAAATGGAGGGAAGCCTCAATCGATTGTTGCGGGCAGGGCCAAAGCCACCGGGAGCGGACAGCCTGAGCTTGTACCAGGCGCTGGCCATTCTGGAACGCGAGTCAGATTACCGTCAGCTTTCTCGTTTGGGATATTGGTTTGCCAATCAATATGAAGATGCTATCCCCGCTTTGATCGAACGCAGTCTATGGCAACAAGAGGTTGGTCTTACCCAGGCCGCTGGCGTCATCATCTGGGAACGCGTCGAAACCGGAGATTTACCACTTTATGGTCCAGGAGCAGAAGTTGAGGATGACCTGTTTTCCGTCGCCGGACGGGCCAACTATTTTCTAAAACTTTTGACCGGAGAACATTTTGGCACCATCAAAATGAATGCCGCTCCCATCGAACGCAAAGAAATCCAGGCTCGCTGGCTGGATTGGATGCGCAAGTTATGACGTGTAGGTCAAACAAAACTTTTGCAACTTAGTAGTCGGTTTTCCAGACAGTCTTCTGATTCTATGCGCATTCTTCTTTTTGTGGTCTTCATTCTGACCAGTAGCCAACCACTCTTTGCACAACGTCAGCTAATCGTGCGCGATGCAGTCAACCATCAGGCCATTTCTGGCGCGCAAATTGTCCTTTTTACATCTTCAAGTATCTCTGGCCTCCAACTGCGGACGACTGGTACAAGTGGTCGTGCCTGGTTACCGGATTCGGTGGTGTCAGACTCCGTTACCATATTAGCATCAGGCTATCTGGATCAAAAAGTAGTCTTTAACAGCCAGGCAGAAATCCTGGTACTCTTGCAACCTCAGGCATATAGCATTGACCTGGCTCAGGTAGAATTATCTGCCTATGCCTCAGGTAAAAATCTACTGGAGCAAAGTGGCGGTATCTCCTTTATTTCAGCCGCAGAATTGGCCAGAGAAAATGATGTCATTCTCACACCGGCCCTCAATCGGGTCCCGGGTGTCTACATGCATTCCGGTGCTCTCAACACCAATCGCATCAGCATTCGTGGCATTGGGGCACGGTCTCTTTTTTCCACCAGTAAGATCAGGGCTTATCTCAATGATATTCCGATCAGTACCGGCGACGGAGAAACCACCATTGAAGACATCGATTTGAGTCTGATTGATCGGATAGAAGTGATTAAAGGGCCGGCTTCCAGTATGTATGGCGCAGCATTGGGGGGAACCATCAACCTACAAACTGGTTTGGGAACATTGGATGAGGTACGCATCAATAACCAGCTCACCCTGGGTTCATTTGGCTTATTGCGCAATACCCTTCAAGCAGATGTTTCAGGACAAAAACAACGCATCCGACTGGGTTATAATCAAACCCAAAGCGATGGCTATCGCGACAACAATGAATACGATCGCCAAGGCTTTAGCATCATTGGGCAATGGCTCCCATCAGCAGATGAAGAAATCAGCCTGATTTTGAATTATACTGATCTGCTTGCTTTCATTCCCAGTTCGATTGACTCCGCCACCTTTG
>JBCBZF010001191.1:0-2038 GCA_039815525.1 Bacteroidota bacterium
GTTTGCACAATGGCGAAAGCCCACAAAGCGGCAGCAATAGCATCACGGCCTTCTACTATGAGCCAGCGTGATCAGATATTTTCCTGAAAGTGAATCAGGCATTTTCAAATGCCTGATTCCTTTTTTGTATGAGCCCTTTCAGCTTACGAGATCGATTGGGGATAATTTTCTCTACCAGATATATCCAGAAACTTCAGCATAAACTGTTTGAGTTCCACTGATTGCGGATAGTTGATATGATGAATGGTCTTCTCGGTTACAAAACCCTGATTTTCTTCAGGCATGTGAAAGCGAGGACTAACCGGACTGATCAGCATGGCTTCACTTCCTCTTAGGCCGCCAAAGTTTCCAAAGGTCGGGTTAATGCCATCATTGGGTTCGATTTCGTCTTCTTGTCGAACCAGACAACTGCCTTTGGGACTGGTTTGAATGTCCTGGAGGGGATTTTTGCGATAGGTTTTGGCAATGGCGTCAGCTATCCGGGCTGCCAGGCGGATGTTTTTGGGATGCTTGCCTAAGGCGTCAAGGACGGCCGGATGACAGGCATCGAAGCGAGAAAATATGGCAAAATATTCTGGCAAAGGTGGAAAGTCGTCCGGATTGACGCTTTGATCGTTGAGGTGGGCGACATAGGGGCTGTTAATGGCCTGGTCTTTGGCCCCAATAGGCTGAATCAGGCCTTGCTCTTTGGAGAGCATGATACCGTTCAATTCAGTTTTAAGATATGCGATTGAATCAGATATTTCCTGCTCAACCTCATGTTGTGCATCCATGTCAACGGCCATGACAGCCTCCGGTTGCATACTTTTGGCGGCAATCTTTCCAATGCGTTTGTCCATCTTTTTCAACAACATAGACACGACTGCCGTACGACTGCCATTGCCTTTCATTGAGGAGAAAGTACCCTGATTTGGCCCGCCAAGCATGACCACTTTTTTCACCTCTACACCATTTGGCTGCCCACTGATTTCAAGCATATGGCGGGCAACAAGGGCACCGAGACTCCGGGTGATAATGTCCAGTTGGTTTAATTTGATGTTAAATGTCTTACATAAAAATGTCAGACATTCTCCTAACATTTCTCCATTTGCCTTGACACCGACGGCAAGGGAAGGAAACCGAAAAGAAATGATGCGATTGCCATAATGCCCCGCACCCAAATGATTCGCATCGGCAGGGGAGAGGAGTTGCATCAGCTTTTGATCTTCCAGAAAAGGGCCATAAGCAACTTCAGAGGTGCCGTTGGTACCATGGATAAGCAGAAGTACCCGCTGATCGGTGGCTTGCCGAAGACCGGCCCAGTTTGGCTCAGTCAATTGCCAGCTTTGATGATTGTATTCTGCAAAAGTTTGAAATGACCACCCGTCTTCGTTGGCCACCACCCGATCGATGGCATACTTTCTGGTGGCAATGCTGATAGCGGTTGGTTTTTGGGAAGGAACTGCCAGATCAGTCCATTCGACAATGCGGATGATGTCTGTATTGGGAATGGTATGTTGAGGGCTCGATCCTGTAGCTGGTACAGACAGATGCAAAGGCGGTAAGGTGAATTCCATCTCCTCTGCTGACAGGATATCGGTTGGTGGGAGCCACTCTTCATGTCCATCCGGATCACTGTACATGAGGCCGAACATATTTTTATTCCCAGGATACTGAAGTTTTACTACCAGTTCCCGGTTGCGGGGAAAGCTATCTGCATTGCCTTGAAGACTCAGATAAGCATGAAGCTTTCCTGCATGTTGTTTACTCGAAATGAACCTTGCCCAATGAGATTCAACCGCCTGAAGATTCGGATACTGTTGAAGGAAATCTTCGGGATTGCCAAGGCTGCCTGATAAGTTGAACCCAGCGGTTTGATCTAGTTCTACCCGAAGATCAGCGAATGAAAGTTGCCCGGTGCTGTTGTCAGTACCATTGGTCTGAAAATGAAGCATGCTGCCAGAGAGGCAGAGCTTTTTTTACATTTACCCAGTCTGTAAACCCTTCACCCCACCATTCATCATTTTCCGGTATCGGATGTAATTGTGGAAAATATAAA
>JBCBZF010001038.1:0-2586 GCA_039815525.1 Bacteroidota bacterium
ACCGGATGCTCTTGCTGACTGCTATGATATAACGCCAGGAGCACCGCCAGTTTGGGTGGCTCAATCTCCCGCAACATGATTTTTTGATAGCCGGCGGCAGTTTTTGCGGCAATGCGCCAGCGGGCTGGGTGCCCTGGCCCTGGGCGGCTTGATGGGATGTCAGGAATCCGTGCTACCTCAACAAGCCCAACTCTCACTCGACAAGCTTCAGCACTTTGCCCCGAAAGCCAAACAGGTCATCTTCCTCCACATGGCAGGGGCACCTTCGCAATTGGAGCTCTTTGATTACAAACCTGCCCTCGCCAAACTGGATGGTCAGCCTTGTCCGCCCTCACTGATGGAAGGCAAACGCTTCGCCTTTCTTACTGGTACGCCACAGCTGATGGGGCCGCAGGCCAGTTTTGCGCAGTATGGTCAGTCAGGTGCCTGGGTGTCAGACAATCTGCCCTACTTCCAGGAAGTCGTCGATGAGGTTTCTTTTCTCAAGGCCATGCACACCGACGAATTCAACCATGCACCAGCTCAGTTTATGGTGCATACCGGACATCCTCGTACTGGTCGCCCCAGCATGGGTTCCTGGGTGGCTTATGGTTTGGGCAGTGAAAATGAAAACCTGCCTTCATTTGTGGTTCTGTTGTCGGGCTATCTGGATGTCAGTGCAGGCAAAAGCATTTGGTCCAGTGGTTTTTTACCCAGTGTCTATCAAGGGGTGCAATTGCATTCCAATGGCGATCCGGTCCTGAGTCTGAGCAATCCCGAAGGCGTTAGTCGGGACCTCCGCAAGGCATCCATTGATGCCATCAATCAGATCAACCAGATGGAATACGAGCAGGTCGGTGATCCCGAAATCCTGGCCCGTATCTCTCAGTATGAATTGGCCTTCCGTATGCAAAGTGCAGTGCCAGAGAGCATGGACATCATGGATGAACCAGCGTGGGTCCATGAACTCTATGGCACCAATCCCGGCAAACGATCTTTTGCAAACAACTGTCTGCTGGCGCGGAAACTGGTGGAAAAAGGCGTCCGTTTTGTGCAGCTCTTTGACCGGCGCTGGGACCACCACGGCACCAATAAAACCAGCGGGGTAACCGACGGCCTGAAGGCAGCCTGCCGGGCAGTGGACCAGCCGATAGCGGCCCTCCTCAAAGATCTCAAACAACGTGGCTTGCTGGAAGAGACCCTGGTGGTTTGGGGCGGGGAGTTTGGGCGGACGCCCATGATGGAACAACGCGCCTCAGGGGCAGATTTTCGGGGGCGGGACCATCACGGAGATGCGTACACCATGTGGCTGGCCGGAGGCGGCATCAAGCGTGGCTACACCCATGGAGAGACCGATGAGATTGGGTTTAATGGTGTGAAGGGCCGAACGCATGTCCATGATCTGCAAGCCACTATTCTGCATTGCCTGGGCTTAGAGCATGAAAATTTAACCTATCCATTTCAAGGTAGAAATTTCAGATTGACCGATGTACACGGAAAGGTGATTGAAGAGATTTTGGCATAAAACGATCCGGTTACTGCTTGCCATAAATCACCTCATCAAAAAAGCGAAAACTCTTTTCGACCTGCTTTTGCCAATAGGGCCATTCATGTCCGCCGGTAAATTCTTCGTACCGATGTTTGATGCCAGCTTCTGTACATTGCTGATGCAACAAACGATTGGCGTCGATCAGTTCATCTGATATTCCACAATCAAAGCGAATCGCCGGTAAACGATGCTGATGTTCCTGCATCGAGTCTATCACCTTCACATATTCTGCTTCACGCAAATATCCCTCCAATGGCTCTTCTACAAACAGCGTCATCTGCTGTAATGCGGTAATTGAACTATGTCCCGAAATGGCGCGGAATTTTTCAGGGAAACGGCTGCCAAGTGATAGTGCGCCAAAGCCTCCCATTGACAAACCGCCGATACAGAGTGGGGAATCCTCACTGCTTCCCGCAATATTTTCCCTGACTGCTGCGGGTACATCTTCCACAATCCATTGTGCGAAATCCTTTTGGTGGTGCGCAAAATAAGCGGAACCATCGCCCCACAAACCATCCGAAGGCATAACGACAATGGCGGGCTGTATCTCTCGGGCTTCTATCAGTTTCCTGGCCGTCCGATGGGCACCCGCTTTCATGGCCCACACCCAGGCACTGCCATAGACACCATGCAACAGGATGTAAATGGGTAAATCGGCCATTTCTTCTGCACCATCAGGTACAAAGACGCACATGTCTCCCCGGCCTTTTAGATGTGGCGTTTTGACGGTGATAAAACGAAGACCATCTGATTCAAAAGCGGGATCAGATCGTTCAGTGGTGCGAAATCGGCTGTTCATTTTTTTCCAAAAATCAATCAAATACAATCACGCCTTTGGCATTCTTCCCAGCCAACATATCGTCAAGAGCCTGTTGCAATTCATCCAGACGATATTCGCGGGTGATCATTTCATCCAGCTTGAGGGTTCCTTTTTGATACAGTCGCATGAGTTTGGGAAAATCAATCTGGGGACGGCACTTTCCATAGAGCGGATTGATGTAGATTTTGTCCCACTCAAACAGGCGCATATCGATGGTAATTTCTTCCTCAATCCCACT
>JBCBZF010000101.1:0-10378 GCA_039815525.1 Bacteroidota bacterium
CCTGGTCATAAGGAGCGATGGCGCTGCCATTGCGGCCCACATTGCTAAAATTAATCACCACACCATCGGTATTGGCGCAGCAGCTGCCTGTAGGCACGCCACTCAACCCGGAGGCATCCGGCCATTGGGCATACCCCAGATCCAGACCAGATAATTCCACAACCCATACGTTGAAATACGCATCGGGGTCCCAACTGCTCGCTACTTTCACAGTCTGTTCGATGTAAGAGGCATTGTAGGGAAAAGCCTGCCAGCCTTCCTGATTGCGATCAAGCCGATGAATACCTGGCTCTGCCAGGATGCTGGAGTCTGGTGCAACGGTTGCGAGGCAAAATTCGATTTCAATATCTGCACCCACCGGATCATTGTTGAAACCTGGGGTACCCGGCAGTCGCCGAAAATCTTCATTTAAGACATCTAGTTGAGATTGAATCTGACTTTGGGCAAGATTGTGGCCCATGCCAAGATTCTCGCCATCATGGACAATGTGAAATACAATTGGGATGGTGATCAGGCTAGCCCGTTGAGTAGTGGGTGTATGACAGATTTTATCCTGCAGCCAGTCTTCAAAGTCGGTCAAATTACCCAGCTCAGGATGATTCAGCCGCCGAACCATATCCTGTTCCATGGTCAAACATGTAGGGCGATGCTGTCCAAAAGAGAGGATAGCCAGCCCCATGCACAACAACAAAAGTGTGGTTTTTTGAAGCATACTTTCAAGCAAAGGAAAATCACTTTCGGATCAGAACCTTTTGTTCCAATATCGCAACATCGTTGCTCCGAACCCGGACCAGGTAGATCCCAGCCCGTACACCCCTTATATCCACACTCTCTACAACATTGACATCAGAAACGTAGTTCAGTGCCTGTTCATGAATTTTTCTTCCCATCAAGTCGAATATTTCAATCACAGCATTTTCGGCGACCTCATCACAAGGCACGACGGATTGCTGGCTGAGGTACACATAAAACTGCCCTGGATTGGGATTGGGATACAAGAGGAGGTTTTGATTGACCTGGGGAAGAGGAAAAGTATTTTCTCCAGGTTGACAGCGGCCCAGAATGCTGATTTCGTTGATAAAGAGATTGTTCCCAAAATCATTCACTGTCTCAAAACGCAATCTGACATTGCTTTCGTTGTCCAGTCTACGCAGATCAACTCGCAAACAATTCGCCCCATTTCCTTGTCCACACCAATCAGACGGACCAGACGGGAGAAAGCCTTCTGCAGCATTTTCGGCCACCGTCCGGAAGTTTCCACAGCCTGATTCAGCAATCGAAAACAAACGAATGGGCCAGGTTGCCCCATCATCGAGCGACGCAAGGATCACCAGCGAATCACGGTCTCCATTTGAAAACGGCTGATATGCATAGGAAAGACTGAGCTGTAGTTGAAAGGCATCACTCAGGTCGAGCGCAGGGGAAATGAGGCCATCTTTTTGCCCAGTCGTGCCATAGTCAAATAGATTGATCCACATGGCAGAAGTCGGTCCATCGGGGCCATTGACTTGTCTGAGGCTCCAGGTCGTCTGGCCATCCGGATTATCAATTGACCAGCCATCCAATCCCTGCTCAAAATCTTCAAATAAAAACTCTACTTGCCCAGTGTCTGTGATCACAATCAAATCATCGTACAGCTGGGTGGTGCTGCCGAAATCATTGGTCGCCTCTTGAGTGACGTCATAGGAGCCTACTTCGGTGTAGAGAACACTCGGATTCTGTTCGGTTGATTGGTCTGGTACACCACCGGGAAAGGACCAGCTCCAGGCTGTAGCAGCCGGATCTCCCAAAAAATTGATTTCGGTTCCTTCACATACCCGGGAGCGATCTACTTTCACATCAGCTGACGGAGCCTGACGTGGGATGCAGACATCAGAATTAATCAGCGAAAGGCGGCGGGGAGAATTTTCCAGCACAGTGCGCATACGGGTTTTCTGGCAAGCTGTGAATATATTCATACAGGCATCATCCGTATAGTACATATAGTTTTGGTACATATCCGGAGAGCCGCAAGATTCAGAACCAGTCGGACAGCCATAATTTTCCTGATCTGACTCCGGGGTATCAGCGCAAAAATCATCTGCCCCACAACCACCATCACCCCAAGTGTGAATCAGACCGAAGAAGTGTCCTACTTCATGGGTAGTGGTACGTCCCTGATCGTAAGGCGGCTCCACAAAACCTTCTCGCCCAAAGTGCTTGGGGGTTACAACCACACCATCTGTATTGGCACAACAAACCCCCGAAGGGACGCCACTCAAGCCAGAAGAATTGGGCCATTGGGCAAACCCAATTTCGACACCTGGCAGTTCCACCGTCCAGATGTTCATGTATTGATTGGGATCCCATGAGGTAGCCGGTTTAATGGTTTGGTTGATGTAGCCAGAAGAAAATGGGGGCGCAATCCAGCCCATCTGGTTGCGGTCAACCCGATGAACGCCATGCTCTGGCATCGGGTCTCCGTTTGGATCTACGACCGCCAGACAAAATTCAATTTCGATGTCTGCCCCAACCGGATCTTCGTTATAGCCGGGTGTCCCAAATGTTTTGCGAAAATCCTCATTCAAGACATCAATCTGCGATTGGACCTGTGCCTGGGAAATATTGGTTCGATCGCCGACACTTTCCCCATCATGAATGACATGGACCACTACAGGAATGGTAACTAGTTCTGCCCTCTTACTTGAGGGAATCTGCATTTGGCGCTGTAGCCATTGCTCAAATTCTGCCCGGCTTTCGATGGAAGGGGTTTGTGCACGCATTTCCGCCTCTACCTCCAGGGTACTACAGCGTTTGGGACGTTGCGGGTCCTGGGCAAAAAGAGTGAGAGAAAATAGCAGACTCAGGGAAAAAGTGTAGAAACGCAGCATAAGAAACGGCCGGATTATGCGTGTGAAAGCAAAATGCAATTTTTTGGTACCCTCTACCATCCATTTTTTTGCCCCTCCGCCTGAAATTAACAGACCTAGATTGGACATGGTTTATAAAATTAGGGAATGCAACGGTAGAAAACCTCCGTCTGGCTGACATTTTCCATTAAAAAAACGCCCCACCAGAATGGCAGGGCGCATATCTTATGATTTGATTTGCAAAATCAGCTGCCGAGTAATTCGGCCAACTTGCGTTCGAGACTGGCACCGCGCAGATTCTGCGCAATGATGGTCCCTTCGGGATCAACCAACACCGTGTAAGGAATCGCTGACACACCGTATAGCTGAGCGGCTTCACTCTGCCAGAATTTCAGGTCGCTTACGTGCTTCCAGGTCAATTTATCCTGTGCAATCGCCTTCACCCAGGCATCTTTGGAACGGTCCAGACTCACGCCGAGGATTTCAAAGCCTTTGGATTTGTACTCATTGTATACGCGAACCACGTTTGGATTTTCCATCCGGCAAGGCTTGCACCAGCTCGCCCAAAAGTCAACCAGAACGTATTTTCCGCGAAAATCTGTCAGGCTCATTTCAGCACCTTCTGGCGTCGCCAGTTTGAAATCAGGCGCCTTTTGTCCGGTGCTAAACTTTCCACCACCTGCGGGTTGCTGGTTTTGTTGCTGTGCCATTTGCGCTTCGCGCTGCTTCTGAATGATCATTTGCTGCAACAGGCCCATCATTTTCCGCTGGTCCTCTTCGGCCAGAGCACTTTCCTGCTCCCCCAACACGGACTGCATGCCCATCAGCACGGCTTCAGGATTGACCTCTATTTCGCTTCGTTTGAAATTATTGGCAAGATCGACACCCATCGCGTAGTACATAGAATCTGTACGCGTTTCCATGGCGGAACTGCTTTGTACACTCTTAGAGCTGTCACAGGAAGCGAGTACAACACAGGCGAGTAATCCGATCAAAAAAATGTTTCTCATGAGATATGATTTTGCGCAATTTACGCTTTTTCTGCTTTTGTAATGTCCTCAATCTTGCCAAAAGCCTATTGGATCACCAAACGGCGATAGACTTGCTTTCCGTTGAAGCCAATCCGCAACAAATACACCCCCGCCGGTGCCGGCTCAATCTGCATGGCATGGCTGAGATTACCACCACCAAAACGGACGTTTTCAGCCTGCATGAAGCGGCCACGAACATCCATGATGCTCAATTCCAACTCACCCTGCACATCTCCCGCCAACATCAAATTGAATTGACCATTGTTGGGATTGGGGAGAATGCTGATGCTTAGCCCGGTCAGTTCGTCATCGAGCGAAACGGTCAGGATGTTGAGGGTGATTTCGGATGTATCCGCGCCACAGTCATTGGTCGCAATCAACTGTACCGTATAGGTTCCATTCGCAGTGTAGGTATGGGTCGGTGTGGCCAGGATACTTTGATTGCCATCACCAAAGTCCCAGTGGGAACTGTTGGCATCCACACTGTTGTTGGCAAAATCGTAGGTCTGCCCGCTTTGCAAATTGGCTTGGAAGACTGCTGTCGGCAGAGGCGCCACATCCACGATGATGGTATCATAACTGGTCCCGGCGCCATTGCTTGCTGCAAGTACGACTGTTTTGGTTCCGCCAGTGCTGTAGGCAATGCTGTAGGGCCCAGGGCCATTGGCCGTCGGTGGATTTGCGTCTGCACCAAAGTCCCAATCATAGCCAGTGATAATTTGTCCGGAAGACTGATTGGTAAAGACCACATCCTCACCGGCACACAACTGATCAGTTGAAGAGTCGAAAGCCGCCGTAGGCGGAAGCACACCGCTGACCATCACATCTTGTGAAAAGGTGTCAGTGCTACAGTCATTGCTCACAATCAGGCTTACTGTAAAGGTACCATTGCCACCAAAAGTATGTGTGGGCGCCACAAAAGTGCTGGTATTGCCGTCCCCAAAGTCCCAGAAGAAATTGGTGCTGCCACTGGAGGTATTGGCAAAGGAATACTGATAACCGTTGCTGGTATTCGGCAGGAAGCCTGCCGAAGCGACCAAATCTACATTGACAATCTGTGAGATTGAGTTGCTTCCCTGCGCATTGGTAACAGTCAGATTGATGGTTTTTGCCCCAGGAGAACTCCAGACTACGCTATGTGGTCCGGGTGTGGTGGCAGTTGCCGGAGTAGCGCCAGGACCAAAATCCCAATCGTAGGTAATGGCAGTACCAGATGAAGCATTGGTCAAGACCACGGTTTCCCCTACACACACTTGCGCAAGAGAGGTGGCAAAGAGTGCGTTGGGGGCAATGACCCCTTCGTTGATGATGTTGATGTTGTCAAGATAAAGTCGGTTGCCGTAGCCAGTTTCGTTGACAAAACGGATGCTGACTTCCTGGCCTAAAAACGCACTGAGGTCGACCGTATCGGATCGCCAATCAGAAGCGGCATTGGGAAAAAACATCGTCGTCTGATCCGGCGCCGTGGCCAGAGTGGTTCCTGCCTTATCATAAATAATGTGGTCAAAGCTTTGCCCACAATTGGTTGACAACTCAATGTACATTCGGTCAGAAAAACTGGCATCATAACGTGCATAGGCAACATCAAACACCAGTTTGGGTGCAATCGTGTTATTAGGATCCAGAGAATAAATAATCGTACGGAGTCGATCTTCCTGTCCTTGTGAATTATAGGAAAAATTGTTGACCGACGCGGCCAGGGTCGGCGCATTGTTCGCTCCGGTTACTGATTCTTCCGTCCAGGTAATCCCCTGATCTGGATTGTCAACTTCCCAGGGAATGGGTGGGAAGGTATTATTTTGAAAATCTTCCGCAATGGGCAAGATCTGAGGAGACTGATCAATGGTGATGCTTTGCGTGATGGTATCATTGGTCAGGTTCTGATCACTGCTCAGGCCAGTCCAGACTTTCAAGTCATAGGTTCCGGAGGCATAATCAGATAAGACAATTGGGAGAGTGAAAGTATACAGGTCATTGGTACAACCCGCCAGGATATCAGTATAGGTGGTGGTAAAGGGTGTGAACGTTCCGAGCTGATATCCAAGCTGAAAGCCTGATTGATTGTTCCCGCCAGAATTGACCAACTGAAACTGGACCAACAAGGTATCCTCACCCAGACAGGCAGGATAGTACGTCTCTGTGGGCGAGTTGAGAGCCAATGAAGTCAAATCATTCCCGAGGCAATTGAAGATGCCAGGAACTTGCTCGATTGCCACTGAGCGACGCCCCTTACTTCCATTGGTGAAAACTGGCCGAACCGCAAACCAGTGGGTTTGAGATTGGTTGGCTATCGGTACACAGATGGAGGTTCCGCTTACTTGCCCGACCGAGTCCATTTTTTGCCCCAATAACTGGTACACCTCGTATTCTGCCGCACCAGTAATTGGATCCCAAATCAACTGAACAGAATTGGGACATACACCAGCCACAGTGATATTGGGCACTTCTTCAATGATGGCAAACGGAAAATCACTTTCACCAATGACACCCGCACGAGAAACCCGAATCAAGGCTTCTCCAGTTACGGTGTTGGGGACAGTCCACTGAAATAGGCGACTGCTGCCGGGAAGCGTGGTGATATTGGTCCAGGTACTGCCATTGTCTTCCGAATATGACAGCTGAAAGCTTCCGCTGTTGTCATAGGTGTCCCAGTGAATGCGTTCTGTTTCTCCTGGCACGAATCCTTCTCCACCATTGGGATAAGTAACTGTGATTTCATCGGTCCAGTAATCCATGATCACCCAGTATGGCTGCGGGCCGGATGGAATGTCCGTTCCCACTACCGAAAGGGTATAATTGCCAGCGGTTGGGTTAAGGATCCGGACTTGTTCTACATTGTTCAGAGAATCAACCCCTACCTGTGCCGGAGCATTCAAGTTGGTGGCATTGGGGGTATGATCTAGGACCAGCGGCTGCCAGCTTGTGCTGCCATCGCTGATGCTCATGTCCAGATTATTGACCAATGCGCGGGCAGATTGTACCGCCCCTTCCGGATCCATCCAATACACCATGATCCGGGCTTCATTCACCCCTGCAGGTATACTGATCGTGTGGGTTTTGGTGTTACCCTGAGCAACAGAGTCCTGAAAGTATTGATTGGTTTCCAATACTCGGACGGCCCGGTAGCCATTGATGCGGCCCCAGCCATATTTGAAATCGGGTCCGACATTGCCATAGTCCTCGGCAGTATTCAGGACGATGGCTTTGATGAGAGAAGACTGGGGATACAGGTTTCCATTCATTTCCCGATAAGCCTGATACAATTGCGCCATCACGCCAGCTGAACTGGGCGCTGCCGCAGAAGTACCACCACCGGGTGCATAGGTATTATTGGGATCAATTGATATCTGTCCCTGGCCATGCGCCGCAATATCAGGCTTGATTCGTCCATCGGACGCTGGACCCCAGCTCGAACTACTCACCAGACCACCATCGGCAAAAAGATTCGCGGTTGCGACGACATTTTTCCCATGTTTGTGACCACCTGTAACGGTGCCCCATTGTGAAGTATTGGGAATATAGCCACATATGCTGCTGTTGCTGTTTCCCGCTGAAAAAACGTGGATCAATGAGGAGTTTTGATGGATTTGCTGGTCTACGCGCTGTGTTGTCAAGGTATAACCTGCGTTGCATCCATTCGAGTATGATGAATTGGTAATCATCACATCGTCTGTCTGATGGAGAGAAAGGGTATTATCAGTAAAGGCAGATTGGTAATCCAAAATGTAAAAGAAAGAGCCGGAAGCAGCACCTTCAACAGTAGGATCTAAATTACCAGCTCCTCCAAAGACACCTGCGACCATATCACCATGTGTCCCACTTGAATTAGCAAAAGTTTGATTGGTTCTATTCTCAAAGTCAATGTGTGGTCCGATTGGTCCATCGTCCCGTACCATTACATTGATGCCAGATCCATCGTAATGGCGGCCCATTGGGTGGGACGAAGAAAGCATGTTGGCACGATGGAGTGAACGACCGCCGGTATCTTCCGGCTCACCAGGATGCGAGATGGGCTCAATCCAGGAAATATAGGGACGCTCAGCCAAATGGTAGATCCGATCTGAGGGCAAGAGAATGATAAAGCTGGCTTCATTCTTTATTTTCTGCATCTTTTCTATCCCCTCTGCCTCTAAGAGGCTTCGAATCGCCGCCACCGGTAAATCATCGTGATATTGAATCACCAACTCAAGGTCGTTGCCACGTACTGCCCAATCCGGGAAGGATTCATCTTTCAGCAGATGAGAGACTTTCTGTACAGCGGTCGGCCGCATCACAGCCCGCGCCCCAAAATCGATCAGCCGACTCCGGTCAAAAGAAGCCGGAAAGGACATCATGAAAGTCGCATGCGGGACGTAGTACAACACCTTCAAGCCTTCCGTCAGCATGCTCTTTTGCATGCGCGTATCCGGCGTCTGATCGAATTGTACGTATCGGTAATAGCGTCCGCCAATAATGTCTGTCGACGGGACGGCCGCGGCCTCGGAAAAGGCTTCCAAATTGGCAGGCATGTCAACCGCTCCAGTGTGTAGCATCACTGCACCAGGTGCTTGGGCAAAGAGAGAAAGACTGCTACAACAAATCAGGAAAGAAATGAGTAGAGAAGTGCGCATAAAGTGTAGTTGTTGGGTTGTCCTCGATTCATGGGAAAAATAGAGAATATCCTATTTGATTCCTCCCAATAATATGAGGCTTTACCCCTTCCCTACCCTAATTGTTTTCAAAAATTAGGACTTTCCCGGTTTCACAACATCTGAATCAACCTCAAACTGGTGCGATCATGTGCTGTCGATTCTCAACTTTTTCAATTTCCTGGTGCATGACCCGAAACCACAAAGGCGGAATCAGAGATAGGATCATCATGCCAGGATAGCCAGTCGGCATTTGCGGCGCATCTTCAAAATGACGTAAAATCTGATATTTCCGGCTGGCCATGAAGTGATGATCAGAATGACGGGACAATTCAAACAGCAACATGCGACCTATGATGTGATTGGAATTCCAACTGTGATGCGGTTGGACACGTTCAAATTTATTTTCGGCGATTTCCTCCCTGGCCAGGCCGTAATGCTCAATATAGTTGACGGTTTCAAGCAATTGAATGCCAATGATGGCTGCCGCGATAAAACTCAGCATCGCCACCCAGCCGAAGGCCAGCCAAATAGCGGCCAGAAATCCCAATTGGATCACCTGAAACATCAGCATCTCATTGTGGTGGGACCAGAATGGCAATCTGCGCTTACGCAGTCGATCGGCTTCTAAATCCCAGGCAGATTTATAGCTGAACCAGATGCTACGCAGCCAAAACCGATAAACATTTTCCCCTCTCCGGGAAGTGGCCGGGTCTTCTTCCGTTGCCACCCTTTTGTGATGGCCGCGGTTGTGCTCAATGTAAAAGTGCATATAGAGGGAGCTGAGCAGCAACACTTTGGCCAGACGTCTTTCATTCTTTTTTACCCGATGTCCCAACTCATGTCCCAGATTGATCCCGATCGTCCCACACATCAAACCCATTGACAAAATCAAGCCGTAGTGTTCCCAACCCGTGAATTCTCCATTGGCAATCAGCCAAAGAAACCAGCCCAGAAAAACATATTGTAAGGGCACAAACAGATATAGCAACCAGTCGTAAAAAGGGTCCTTTCGCACCAATTCTTCTTCCGCTGCCTCCAGATTACCGCCACCCGCACCAACCATGAGTTCCAGCAATGGAATCATCCCGAAGGTGTACACCAAGGGCAACCAAACCCAATAGCCTTGCAAGCTGAATGCAAGGACAACCGTAAGTGGCAGGCTGAGAACACTCAGATATTTGAGGGCGGAAAGGCGATAGGACCACATAAGCATCTGTTTGAGAGCAAGATACTTATTTTTAGACAAAAGTAAACTATAAATTGTTTAATAGTTTACATGGCCGACATCCCACCATCAATTCTTAGGCTACAACCCGTGATATATTTACTGTCATCGCTGGCCAGGAAAAGCGCAAGGTCAGCGACTTCATCCGCTGTACCATAGCGGCGCATGGGTATGCGGCCAGTTAGAAAGGCCATCCCCTTGTCAGGATCTTTGCGTGAAATAGACTTTTCCAGATCTCTGACCATATCAGTTTCAATAGGACCCGGATGGATGCTGTTGTAGCGAATGTTGAAGCGGGCTGCTTCGCCGGCAGCAGACTTCATGAGACCGACCACGGCGTGTTTACTGGCCGAATACACACTGGCTTTGGGGGAACCCATCACACCGGCCAGGGAGGAGGTGCTGATAAAACTGCCGCCTCCACTTTGCATCATCGCAGGCATCGAAGCTTTCATGCCCAGCCAGATGGCTTTGGTATTGACATTCATCACAAAATCGAAGTCTTTCTCCTCTAATTCCCAGAAAAGGGTTGGGGTGCCACCCACGCCCGCATTGGCGAAAAAAATATGTAAGCCGCCAAATGTCTCTACGGCTTTTTTGACGAGGGCTTCGTTGTCAGCTGCTTTGGTAACATCCGCCTGC
>JBCBZF010000968.1:0-2804 GCA_039815525.1 Bacteroidota bacterium
AATTAGCATTGATCATGCTGGGCAACACCAATTATTATACCGGGCAGTTTTTCGACATGAAAAGCATCACCGAATGGGGACATGCAGTTGGTGCAATGGTCGGCTTTGACTGTGCGCATGGCGCTGGCAATGTTCCCTTGAATCTGCATGATTCAGGCTGTGATTTTGCGGTTTGGTGTAGCTATAAGTACCTGAATTCAGGTCCGGGCAGTTTGGCAGGCGCTTTTGTGCATGAGCGACATGCACATTCAGACTTACCCCGATTTGAGGGCTGGTGGGGCCACAACAAAGAGACCCGCTTCAAGATGCGGGATGCCTTTGAAGCGATTCCGGGCGTAGAGGCCTGGCAGCTGAGCAATCCACCGATTCTGTCTATGGCCGCGGTCTGGGCATCCCTCAAAATCTTTGATGAAGTGGGGATGGATGCGTTGAGAGAAAGGTCGTTAAGACTCACCGCCTATTTGGAAAAATTAGTGCAGGCGATCGGTGAAGATGTGGTGCGAGTCATTACGCCTTCTGATCCACAGCAGCGCGGTGCACAGTTATCCATTCAAGTACGGAACGCAGACAAAGCCCTCTTTGATGTCATCACCGAAAAGGGCGTGATCGCCGACTGGCGGGAGCCGGATGTGATTCGGGTGGCTCCAACACCTTTGTACAATTCCTTTGAGGATGTGTATCGCTTTGCTGCAATTTTGAAAGAAGCGATTGAAGGAAGCTGATAAAATCATCATAAATGATTTCAATCAAGATCTCAACACGCAGTGTCACCCTGAATTTATTGCAGGGTCCCAATGGTTCTGTAAATAGGTTTTCGGTAGATCCTGAAACGAGTTCAGGATGGTAAAAATTGCTGATTATCAGCAGTTTGGTTTGGTGTGATGTGAAGAATGGATTGAGATAACAGCATGGTCAATAGAAAGTAACTCATGAACCCCAAAAATAAAATCATCATCGTCGGTGCCGGCCTTTGCGGTAGCCTGCTCGCCATTCGCATGGCCCAGCGTGGCTTTCAGGTGGCGCTTTACGAAAAGCGGAGCGACATGCGGAAAGGCGTCGAAGACGCGGGACGCTCTATCAATCTTGCCCTCTCGGCACGCGGTCTGATGGCCCTTGACCGGGCCGGTCTGAAAGAAAGCATCCTGCAAACCTGTATCCCGATGCGCGGGCGGATGATCCATCCGCTGGGGGGAGAAGCCTTTTTGTCTCCATATAGCGGCCGCCCCGAAGATTACATCAATTCCGTTTCCCGCAGCGGCCTCAACATTACCCTGCTGGATGAAGCAGAAAAGCATCCCAATATCTCCCTTCACTTTGATGCCGGGGTGCAAAAAGTGGATCTGGAAGCCGCCAAAATCCATTTTCAACAAAACGGAGAATGGCAGGAAGATCAGGGAGCGGTCGTCATTGGCACCGATGGTGCGGGTTCAGTGGTGCGCCGCGCCATGATGGCGCAGACCACCAAACTCCTTTTCAATTATTCTCAGCACTTTCTCCGCCACGGCTATAAAGAACTGAGCATTCTTCCGGCTGAAGATGGCGCTTGGCGTATTCACAAAGAAGCCCTGCACATTTGGCCGCGTGGACATTTCATGATCATTGCCCTGCCCAATCTGGATGGCAGCTTTACCCTGACAATGTTTCATCCTTATGAGACTGAAATTGGCTTTGATGCGTTGGATAGTTGGGAAAAGGTGAAAGCATTCTTCGAAGATCAATTTCCCAGCCTATTGCCATACATCCCTCACCTCAAAGAAGAATACTTCGAAAATCCGGTCGGGACATTGGGAACGATTAAGTGTGCTCCCTGGCAGGCCTACGGGAAATGTCTCATCATGGGTGATGCCTCCCATGCAATTGTGCCATTTTATGGTCAGGGCATGAATGCCTCCTTTGAAGATGTCCGGGTCTTTGATGATTTGATGGAAAAGCATGGCGATGATTGGGAAAAGCTTTTCACGGCCTTCCAGAACGAAAGAGTAGAAAATGCGGACGCAATTGCCGACCTCGCCCTCGACAATTTCATCGAAATGCGGGACAGTGTGGATGATGTGCCCTTTATCCGCAAACGCAAAATCGAGATGCAATTGGAGCAGCAGTATCCTGAGTATTATTCCAAATACTCGCTGGTAACCTTTAAACCGGAACTGGATTATGCCGCTGCCAAGCAGCAGGGCCGTGCCCAGGACCAGCTCTTACTGGAACTCTGTGGGCGGGATGATTTTGAGCAGATTCCCCTGCATACTTACTATGAAAAACTAAGAGAACTGGAGAAGGGATGATTGTCAGTCTTTCATATCAGGGGCAAAGCTTTGGCTGTGATTTGTCAAAGCCGTTAGACATTTCTCTTGAAGTCGGACAGGCAAAATGTTTTTATGCACCAGATCCCATTGCTGAGCCTTTGGTCGCCGGAGACTTTATTGGTGCAGTCAAAGAAGGTGCGCCGGTCAACTTCTTCAACCTGCGACTCAATCCACATGGCAATGGTACGCATACTGAATGTCTGGGCCACATTACACCTGAGCAGAATTCGGTCAATCAGCAATTGACAAACTATCACTTCTTTGCGCAGCTGGTTTCTGTTTTTTGTGTGAAAAAGGAAAATGATGATCTGGTGATTGATGCAGAAAGTTTGAAAAATACTTGTCCAGAAGGTTTGCCACCGGCCCTCATCATCCGGACCTTACCCAATACCTCTGAGAAAATTGGCAAAGATTATTCGGGCACCAATCCGCCTTACCTGACTTCAGACGCCATGCGATTTTTGGTGGAGAAAGGGGTACAGCATTTGCTGCTGGATCTGC
>JBCBZF010000070.1:0-11986 GCA_039815525.1 Bacteroidota bacterium
GACATTGATGATGCCATTAAAATGATTCGCGGTGCAAAAGGGACTGAAGTTCGGTTGACCGTTAAAAAAATTGATGGAAATGAACAGGAAATTCCAATTGTACGTGATGTCGTCTTATTGGAAGAAACCTATGCCCGCTCTCTGATTCTGCAAGCGGACAAAGGCAAAAAGATCGGTTATATCCAATTGCCAAAGTTTTACACCAATTTCAACAGCCGCGATGGTCGCCGTTGTGCCACGGATGTGCGCAAAGAGATCACCAAATTGAAAAGTCAGAATGTCAAAGGCCTGATCATTGACTTGCGTGATAATGGTGGCGGCTCTTTAAATGATGTGGTCGAAATGTCTGGGCTTTTCATTGACAAAGGACCAATTGTCCAGGTTAAATCGCGGCAGCGTGATCCAGATATCCTGCCTGATACCGATGCCGGTGTGCATTATGATGGTCCGCTGATCATCATGGTCAATTCCCTGAGTGCTTCTGCTTCAGAAATCATGGCCGCAGCCATCCAGGACTATGGCCGTGGGATCATTATCGGGAGTAAGTCTACTTTTGGGAAGGGGACCGTACAACGCTTCCTCAACCTTGACCAACTCTATCGTGGACCGGATGATGTGAAACCGCTTGGTGAAGTGAAGTTAACCACCCAAAAATTTTACCGCATCAATGGTGGCGCAACCCAGCTGAAGGGCGTGGTGCCAGATATCGTGCTGCCTGATGAGTATAGCCGCCTCGATTTGGGGGAAAAAGACCGTGAATTTTCAATGGCCTGGGATGAGATTGATCCAGTGGCTTACGAAAAATGGGATGCAAATTATAATATAAGCAAACTTCGCGCTGCCAGTGAGGCACGTGTCGCTGAGAATCCAACTTTCCAACTCATCCTCGAAAACGCAGAACGTCTCAAGCGCCGGCAGGATCAGAGAGACTACCAGTTGAACCTGGAAGAATTCCGGACAGAAACCGATCAGTTATCTGAGGAGTCTAAGAAGTATGAAGACCTTGAGAAGGAAATTGAAGCCTTGAAGATTGAAAGTCTGTCTGCAGATATCGATTATATCGAGGCAGACGATTCCCGGAAAGAGCGCCGCGAAAAATGGCTGAAGCAGATCCAGTCTGATCCCTATGTCTATGAAGCGCTGCTCGTCATGAAAGACATGAAATAAGGCTGAAAAGCCCCCTTTTCTCAAAAAAAATGGTCCCATTGATATCCGTATCAATGGGACCATCTTCATGTTAGGAGAGCCACGAAGAATGATTCCTTTTTACTCCAACAACGCCAGCCGATCTCCCTGGTAGCCTTCGTTGAAACCGTCCAGATAATCGGCTCCTTCATGGTTCAGAATGTTGGGATCGGCTTCATGACTGATGAGGACCTTGATGACTTTAACCTGTCCATTAAAGGCCGCAAAATGCAAAGGCGTATTGCCGTGCTCGTTGACGGCATTGATATTGGCGCCAGAATCAATCAATACATCAACTACTTCGGATTGTCCGTACCAGGCAGCAAGATGCAGCGGGTGCATGTCTTTTTCCATCAGGGCATGTAAGTCAGCACCATGTCTCACCAGATAAGCTGTGCCTTTGGCACTGCCAGAAATGGCGCAGCTGTGCAGGGGCGTATGAGAGCGATTATTGCGTGCTTCAATTTCTGCACCTGAAGCATGAAGCAGGTTGATGACATCTTCATGCCCGTGTACCGATGCCAGATGCAATGGGGTTTCATAGACAAAATTTCGACAGTTGAGATCAGCCCCGGCTTTGATCAATGTATCGACCACTGCCACATTACCTGCCTTCGCAGCAAGGTGTAAGGCTGTCATGCCAGTCTGATTCTTGACCGGTAGCAAACTGATATCTTTAGATACAATCTTTTCGACCTCTGAAAATCGCCCTTGTAAGATGGCCTGATGAAGCACATTATTCCCTTGTGGGCCTGATTCTGTGGCGTTTGAAGAAGTGTTTGAGGCCGTATACCCAGTCGGATATGAAAGTGCTTCCGACAGCCCTGCCTGAGCCAGCATCCGCTGTTCCGTCAAATGACTGATGGGAGATGAATGCGTGTTCTTGATTGTCAGGATTTCTCTCAAGTTGACAGTCCTGGAAGAGGTATCAGCTTCGAAAATAGAATTTTGGGCCTCTGTGCGCAGGATGTGAAGCGCTGCTGGAAAGAGCTTTTCCGCAGGATCATGTTGACGCAAGGCTTCCGTTTCGAAGAATGTCCAATTCGCTTCTTTGCGGCGGCCCCATATATGGTCTCCCAACATCACAGTTGACATGAATCCTTCAAAGGCTTTTTCCCTTTGAAGAAAATGAAGCAGTTCGTGTAGTTGCAGACCATCTGAACTACTGCTCCACCAGGCTGACCAAATTGGGGTTTGCTGTTTGCTCTGAAGCCATGTCATTGCCTGTTCCATCTTTTTCAAGCTCTGACCGACACCTTTTTCATGCCCTGCAAATATCTTGATGAGTCCACGAACGCACTGCGGCCAGGCGATGATCATGCCACCATCATCAAACAATAATCCCTGTGAATCATCATAAATCAGCAAATCGAAGGCTTCCTGACAGCCCGATATATAGCCGCTTCCTACTGACAAGCCGGGAGGTAAATGTGTGCGGAATAGTTTTCGCAGAATAGATCGAAGCAAAGGAGGACTGGGAGCGGCAAGGATAGATTGGGGGTATGATTCAGTTAGTTGGGTCAGGCCAGGTGAAGACGGAATGGTATAACGAAGAGACATATTGGGATTTTGTTCGAATATTGGAATATTTCACTGATTGTCCCATTCGATTCTGAATACCTCCTTACGTACGCAGAACGTCCCTCTGCAGCATTAGCCGGAGAGGGACTTCTGATATATGATAAGAAAATGTCTTTCTATTCCAGGAGAGCGAGTCGGTCTCCCTGATAGCCTTCGTTGAGACCTTCCAGATAGGTCTGACCATTTTTATTGGAAAGGCTCGGATCTGCAGCATGGTTGATCATCATTTTGATGACTTTTACTTGACCGTTGAAAGCGGCAAAATGCAGGGGGCTGTTGCCATCTTCATTGACCGCATCACGATTTGCGCCTGCATTCACCAGTAATTCGGCCACCTCTACTTGTCCATACCAGGCTGCAAGGTGGAGTGGATGCATATCCTTTTCCATTCTGGCGTGCAGATCTGCACCATGTTGAATCAGCTTGCTTGCACCTTCGATACTGCCATGGATCGCGCAGGTATGCAGCGGCGTATGGGAGCGATTGTTTCGTGCCTCAATTTCTGCTCCAGCCTTTATCAGCGCATCAATCACAGCTGTATGTCCGTGGAGGCTGGCCAAATGTAGCGGAGAGACATAGATGTAGTTTCTTACATTCAAATCGGCCCCAGCCTGAATCAATTCTCGAACCAATTCCAATTGCCCTTTTTCTGCTGCCAGATGTAAGGGTGCATAACCGTCCTGGTTTTTGACTTCCAGGATGAGACTTGGATCTTTCAGGATGCCCCGGACTTTGTTGAGATCACCCGCCATGACGGCTAAGTGTAAAGGGGTATTGCCTCTTTCGTCAGTCTGAATGTGGGCCCGACTTTCTTTTGTTGAAATGGCCTTCGCACTCTGACGGCTAGGGATCGGGAAACCTTTTGCCTGAGATTTCTGTGGGATCAACCCAATTTTGCGTTTGCCATTAATCGGCTTTGCTTCTGTATGTTGTACTGCAACCGGATATTGTCCGATGGAGGTGGACTGCGCCTGGGCGCCGGCCATCGCCAAAACAGGAGCCTGAACCTTTGCTTTGCTTCCCTGGAGCGCGACTGATGAAAGTACCTCTAAGGGCTGCTCGGCTTGCCGAATAGAAAAATTGTGTTCTGAAGATAGGTGGGTAAGGATCCCGTCGAGTACCAATGCCTGGGCAATGACATCACGTTGTGAGTCGGACATCTTATTGCCTAGCCGTCTGGTTCCGTAAATGTGCCAGCTTCCCTGTCCCTCATCTGCCTGCCATCGCCCCAGAAGCTCTTGTCCCATCATCACCAAAGATAATGCGCGTGAAGCATCTCCCCCGCATGCCTGTTGAATTCCCTGCATTGCTTTACGCATCACCGAAACATCGGCCTTCCTGCCCCACATGCCACTGAGCACATCTCGTCCTGACGCAACCCTTACCCATTTGCCTAAGTCGCTCAATTGATTGAGTATATGTAAATAGTCTTGCAGACCATTTTTTTCATTGAAAACGCCCACAAAGGCACGCACCGCTTCTGGTACCACCACCACCATATTGCCTTCCTCATAAACTGTCCCCTCCATTGCATCAAAAACAATCAACTCAAGCCAGTTAGAATGGCGGCTACCATCCGAAATAAAACCGGTTCCTACCCGCAATCCTTCTGGTAAGTGGGTAGAAAGAAACTTGCGCATGACCGATACATCGAATGATGCCTGGCAATGATGAGAAGATGAAGATCGATTGTATAAAGCGTGGATGGGTGTTGTCGAAGTGGATAAGGATTGAGCAATGGTGAAAGCGTAACCGTGGGACATGCAATGAACGTTTCTTCGAATCAGATAATTATTTCCCTTCTGAAAGTCATTGATCAAGAAACATACCAAAAAATGAAATGTGCTGATATTTTTTTTCAACAACCAATGATATCGTATCTACACAAAAACGAGGCCGAAAATTGGAGATTCCCGCGATGATGCTCATTTTTACGATATGGTCTGGACCGAAGCGCACATCCGTGAAATCTCACCTGACCCAGGGAGCTTTCAAAGAGGCAGCCGTTTGGCAAGGCCTGAGAAGTGGGTATCCCTGGGCCGCAATGAAAGGACACTCTGGGGCAGCTGCAAAGGCAGCGGTAAAAATCCCTATCTGACCGCCATTGATCTTAAAGGTCCTGCATACAAATGTAGTTGCCCCGTTCGGAAATTCCCTTGCAAGCATGCCATTGGCCTGATGCTGATGATGGCTGACTTGCCCGCTGCTGAAGTCCCGGACTGGGTGGCAGAATGGCTCAGTAAACGAGATCAGCGCGCTGGCCAAATCAAAACACAGTCGATTGATACAGCTGAAAAGCAGGCCGCCCGAGAGAAACGTCGTTTGACTCGTCTGGAAAATATGCGCCTTGGACTCGAAGATCTACAGCAATGGTTGGAAGATATCATTCGGACAGGGCTGGCTGATGTTAGTACCGAAGGAAGCGATTTTTGGCAAAAGAAAGCCGCTCGATTGGTCGATGCCCAGGTGCGTGGCCTGGCCAATCGTGTTGCAGCGATTCCACAGCTCTTTTCTCAGCCAGACTGGCAGCAGAAAATTCTGTTTGAGCTTGGGCAGCTCTATTTGATTGCCGAGGCATTTATGCAAGTGGAAAGTCTACCGGAAGACCTTCAGGCTGATTTGAATCAGCTCGTCGGGGTCAATCCCAAGAAGGCTGATGTCCTCAACCAGGTCGGAAAAAAAGACCGTTGGTTGGTCCTCGGTAAGCGAATTGTGATTGAAGACAAAATGGATATTCAGCGAATTTGGCTCCAGGGACAACAAAGTCAGGAAATGGCCTTGTTACTGGACTTCTCCGTGGCTGGAAGCCCATTTGAGAACCACTTTTCCAGTGGACAGGTAATTGATGGTGATTTGGTGTACTATCCCGCTTCTGTGCCACAACGGGCACTTTTCCAGCGCAGTGAGCTGATTCCTGCTCCTTTTGAATTAGGCAATGCCGCATCGTCGATTGATGCTTTCTTGACAGATACTCATCAACATTTTTTGCAAAATCCATTCCTGGAAAGGCTCCCCGCTCTCCTGGAATCGGTCCGGGTATTGCAGCATGGAGAAGCCTATTTTATCCAGGATCAATCTGGCGATAGTCTACCGATTCATCCTCAGTTTCGCCATATCTGGACGTTGATGGCCATGAGTGGGGGGGCACATATTTGTGTGTTTGGAGAATGGCAGACTCCCTGGTTTTTTCCCCTTTCTGCTTTGGATCAAATGGGTTGGAAAGCATTATCTACAATATGATCGATTGGAAGCATATCAGCCAAACTGCGACAGTCGGTACCCGTAGGATGCCGTTTAGCGTGGAGCAAAACGCTCTCCCCCATGATACACTTGATTTACCTGAACTGCCCGAGGCGGCTTTACTGATGATGGCTGGAACACTTGCCTTACAACACAAGGCTGCATATCTAGGTGCTACTTTTTCAAATGAGGAAGTCAATGCTTCGGAAGTAGAGATATTTGAGTATGCGCCTCAGGAGGTTCAGCATTTGGCCGAAAGTTTATTGCGCAAACGCGCAGAGGGTGGGGTAGAGGAATTAGCTGACTTGCTACTGGAAAGAGAACTTCTTTTCACTCCTGCGAACATACCTGCTTTCTTTGATTGGGGCATGACCTCCGGGATGAAAAGTGAAGATATCCTTCGACTGGTTGGGAAACGTGGCATGTGGTTAGCCGCCAAACATCCGGATTGGAAAAGCTTTTTGCCGTTGGATGAAAGTGTATGGGAAAGTGGCAGCATGGAAGAGCAGTTGAGCTGGCTGGGAAATCTAAGAAGAAAATATCCCACCCTGGCCCGTGAGAAGATTGCAGAAAGATTGGGGCAATCTTCGGTACAACAATTGAAAAAATATCTGCCTCTTTTGCGGATCAATTTATCCGAAGATGATCAAGTGCAATTGACCCAGCTGCAGCTACACAAGCGGAAGGAGATTCGCATGCTCTCTACCCAAATTGTGAGTGCTCTGCCAGGCAGTGAATGGCACCAGGAGATTCAGGCACATTTGTCAGAACGGCTTGAGATCCGCCTCCTGCAAAAATTAAGCATCAATTGGGAAGCCCAATGGCCGCAATCCCCGGCCTGGGATCTGTTGGAGTGCATTCCGGTGGCACTGTCTCAATTGGGTCCCGGTGGTCGGAAAGTTTATCGGATGCTCGCCATTACTCCATGGGTTTGGTGGGAAAAGCAGTTTGGTAAAAGCCATGAAAAATTAATCGCTCAGGTGATCAATGGACAAGACGGTTTGTTGTTTATGCTGGGCTGGGCGGAAGCCGCGATCCGTTTTGCCAATCGGCCTTGGGCAGAGAGCTTGTTACAGGCAATGTTACAGCATGCCCTTTCTCCCCAACATCCACTGGCCCATTTTATCAATCACAATCAAAGCCACAATATGATTCGCTCCCTGGTCAGCCTGAGCCATCCTGAATCATTAGATGGTTTACTCCTGAATTTATTGCGGAAGGCTTATTCTCCCTCAGAATTATCCTTACTGTTTCAAGTGATCACGCAGGGTAAAGTCAGGCTTTCTGAAACCTCCAGCTTGTTGTTGGGGGAGAAAATCAGACAAGGAATGGATCGGGCTTCCTTCAGGAGTGAGCCTGCATTTCATTCTCTGATCCATCAACTGCCTGCTTTGGCACCGCGACTGGCATGGAAGAGCTATCCAATTTTGCAAAATATGTGGGCCACGGATCCCTTTCAGCCACAATGGTTTGATCCCTTTGCCGAATCTTGTTTGCGGGGACTGCATCTTCGCCATCAAATGCATCAATTGCTGTCTTAACCCTTTTTGACTTAAAAGAACTGTTTGAATATGAGTGTCATCCGTCAATTTGCTGAGCAGGAGTTTGCTGAAGAATTGGTTGCATTGAAAGCCATTGACCGCTTTCCCAAACCACCAAATTGGAGTCTCTCCCCCTGGGCGGTTTTGCAATACGTCATGGGAGGTAAGCTGGAAGACGGGACCGAGATCCTGCCGAAATATATTGGCAATGCACGGGTCATTGAAATTGCCATTGCCTCTTTGGCGACAGAACGGGCCTTGCTCTTATTGGGGGTTCCTGGCACCGCCAAAACCTGGGTGGCTGAACATTTGACTGCGGCCATTTGTGGAGATTCGACGATGTTGGTTCAGGGGACCGCCGGAACCAGTGAAGACGCCCTGCGCTACAGTTGGAATTATGCGCAGTTGCTGGCCAAAGGACCTTCGAAAGAAGCCATGATTCCCAGCCCGATTATGCGGGCGATGAATGAGGGGAAAATTGGTCGGGTGGAAGAATTGACGCGAATCCCTGCGGACGTACAAGACACGCTTATCACTCTTTTATCCGAAAAAATGTTGCCGGTACCTGAACTGGACATCACCGTGCAGGCGAGAGAAGGCTTTAACTTGATCGCAACCGCCAACGATCGCGATCGGGGGGTGAATGATTTGTCCAGTGCCCTGAAACGCCGGTTTAATACTGTCGTGCTGCCGTTGCCAGCTAGTCTGGAGGCGGAAGTAGAAATTGTGCAGAGCCGGGTGGCCCGTATTGGAAAAAGCTTGCAATTGCCCGCTGAGGCACCTGCAGTAGAAGAGATTCAGCGTTTGGTGACCATTTTTCGGGAACTACGAGAAGGCAAAACCATGGATGGCAAAACCAAATTGAAGCCACCTTCCGCTACGCTCAGCACCGCTGAGGCCATTGCGGTGATGACCAATGGCATGTCCCTTTCGGCTCATTTTGGCGATGGCTCTCTCAAAGCCTCTGAATTGGCGGGAGGGCTGATTGGTGCAGTGATCAAGGAGCCAGATACTGATCGTCTCGCTTTTCAGGAATACCTCGAAACCGTGGTCAAGGAGCGAGCAGAGTGGAAAGACCTCTATCGGGCGTGCAAGGAGTTGATGTGATGCGTAAAATCTTTGGCATACGGCATCATGGTCCGGGTTCGGCTGAACGATTGGCTGTGGCATTGGATGAGATGCAGCCGGACATTGTGTTGATTGAGGGACCACCGGAGGCAAATGGTGTCCTTCCGCTAGCGGTTGATCCTGATATGAAGCCGCCGGTCGCTTTGTTGATTTATTCTCCCAAAGCCCTCCAACATGCCTCTTATTACCCTTTTGCTGCTTTTTCTCCAGAATGGCAGGCAATCCGACATGCGCTTACGAGCGGTATTCCAGTTCGCTTCATTGATTTGTCTCCTGCGGTCAGATGGAAACAAATGGAGACCAGGGAAAAACCGAATCCCAAGCATCGCCCTGATCCGCTGGAAATGATTGCCCGTTTGGCGGGTGCAACGGATGGAGAAAGCTGGTGGGATGAACAGATTGAAGGCCGCAAGGAAACCGACGATCTTTTTGACAGCCTGATCGATTTGTTTGGGGCGATTCGTGAAGATGCTGCTATGGCGGATCACATAGATGAACAGACCTTACGCCGGGAAGCACATATGCGCAGGGAAATACGGAAGGCTGAAAAAGAAGGATACGAACGGATGGCAGTGGTCTGTGGCGCTTTCCATGCCCCTGTCCTTCATCATATGCCAACGGCAAAGTCTGACAACGCCTTATTGAAAGGTCTGCGAAAATCAACTGCAAAGGCCACCTGGATTCCCTGGACCTATGATCGCCTGGCTTTTCGGAGCGGGTATGGGGCAGGGATACATTCCCCCGCCTGGTACGATACGCTCTTTTCCTATCCAGCTGAAGAGTTGGTCGAACAATGGATGATAAAAACAGCCCAACTATTTCGACAGAATCAACTGGATGCTTCTCCAGCTCATGTCATTGAAGCGGTTCGACTTACTCATGCACTGACTGCCCTGCGCGGGAGACAACAGCCTGGCTTGCTGGAATTGATGGAAGCCATCGAGACGATCTTTTGTTTTGGTGATCCCGCTCCTTTGCAACTGGTGGAACAACATCTGGTTGTCGGAAAGCAAATGGGACAGGTCCCGGATGAGGTACCCAGTTTGCCCTTACAGCAGGATGTTGCCCGGCTACAGAAATCCCTTCGTCTCAAACCCGCTGCCGGTGAAGTCAGCCTTGATCTGGATATCCGAAAAGAATATGATCTGCGTAAAAGCCGTTTTCTCCATCAAATGAAACTCCTTGGTATCCAATGGGGCGAGGTGATTCAGACCAAAAACAATGAAGGGACCTTTCGTGAAGAGTGGAAACTTGTTTGGCAGCCTGAGGCCAATATCCAGATTATTGAAGCTGCCAGTTGGGGCAATACGGTTGAGGCAGCAGCCCGGCAAAGAGTGTATCAGGCACTGGAGCATCAGATGACGATTCCCGAGTTGAGCCGGTTGTTGTCGAAGCTTTTCCTGGCCGGACTGGATGAATTGATTCCTCGGTTGGCGCGAAAAATTGCGGATGCGGTGGCCCTTTCTGCTGATGTCAGCCCATTGCTGACCAGCATGCCAGAGCTGGTACAGTTACTGCGCTATGGAGATGTCCGGAATACCGGCCATGACGCGGTTGCAGAAGTCCTTCGGGGTCTATTGCCCCGTCTGATGCTGGCGTTGCCAGATGCCTGTCGGAATCTGGATCAGGCGTTTGCTGAAAAACGTTTTGCACAAGTTCAGGAAGCACACCGGGCGATGCGTCTGCTCCAGGATCAGGCCGCAGACTGGCCATTGAACGAGTGGGCTGCTTGTCTTCAGAAAATCGTTCGTCTCAGTGCAGTGCATCCTAAAATTGCCGGTGGAGCTTGCCGTATCCTGTTTGACCAGGAAAGTTTGGATACCAAACACGCTGCCCAATTGATGCAACAAGTTCTCAGTCCCGGTACAGAGGCATCCGATGCATCAGCCTGGATAGAAGGCTTTTTGTATGGGAGTGGTCTGTTGTTGATCCATCATCCCGAGCTGTTTCACCTACTTGATGAATGGATTACCCACTTGCCAGAGAGCCGTTTCACCGAGAGCCTGCCGCTCATGCGGCGGACCTTTGCCGCTTTTTCCACAGCGGAACGCCGACAATTAGGCCAACTGGCCAAAGGACAGCAGCAGAGCTTACAGGAAAAGGAGCTGTCCATTCATCCTGAACGAGCCGCGGCATTGTATCCAGTTCTGCGGCAGATTCTGGGACAGCATGATGCGTCAAGCTTGTGAATCTGTACCTTTTATGTATCTTCTGTCAGATGTTTCAATTGCATGAAGTATTTGCATTTATTTTGGGGGCTTTGCCTATCATTTCTCTTCTCTTCTTGTCTGACCATTGAGGAAAATTATCAATTCAATGCCAATGGCTCAGGTCATTTTGAATTCGTCATTGACCTGGGAAAAATGGCACCCATGTTTGATCAGGAACGCACCAATCCTGATTCCCGCGCCCTCAGAGATTTACATCTGGCTGATTTTATTGGGCCACTCGAACGGATCAATGGCATCCGCAATGTGGCCGCCAATGAAGATTTTTCTGCATATCGATTCCGGCTTGCCATGGATTTTGACCACTTGATGGCACTCAATCAAGCCTTAAACGTCCTCCTGCAAGAAGAGGAAAACCGTGGCTTCCATGTGTATTTTGCCCAAAAAGAAGATGTACTGGTCAGCACACATAAATTGGGACGCACCACCATGGCCGAAAGCCTGCTGACTGATCCTGCTTTGACTGATCAGGCCCAGGAAATTCTTCGGTCCATGGCCTACAGAGTCAGTTATCAGTTCAAAAAGCCGATTCGGGTTGCTTATACAACCTTACCGCTGCAAGCCTCAGACAAAAAAAAACGCATGATCCATTTGGAAACTGATTTTTATGAGCTGTTACAAAATCAGAAAGTTTTGGATGCCAGCATTCGGATGCGTTGATTCTTTCCTTTTTCTGTTCCACTCTGCTTGATAATTTTGTGCCGAAAGAATAGTGTATGCTGAAGTCGATCCGTCCACAGCAATTAAGCTGGTTGTCAGCCCTTCTGTTCTGCATTGGACTCAGTGGGTCAAAAGCCATGTTGTCCATTTCTGCCGGAGCCATGGGAGTGGCAGCCTTGTGGCAAATGTGGGAAGAAAGAAGTTTGGCCAAACTAAGGGGAAACGCATTTACCCGCACCCTGGCTTTGTTATGGCTCCTTTCGATTCTCTGTGTTCTGATTACCGATGATCCAGCTCGCTGGATCAGGGATGTGAAGTCAAAATTACTTTTCCTCACGCTTCCGCTGAGTTTAAACATTGTACCGGCTTTTTCAGCCAAACAAATCCGAATTCTGTTCTGGGCATTTCTGGCGGGAATCTTCA
>JBCBZF010000931.1:0-2926 GCA_039815525.1 Bacteroidota bacterium
ATATATATGGAATTCTTACTTTTTGAAGTAGGATTCACGTTTTTTTCTGTTCAAAAGAGTGCGGGTTGAAACTTTTTCCCGGTAGTGCTTCCAATCTGAATGATCCGTTTAGGAGCGTATTGGAGAAATGCCGGATTGGCGTAATAAAGCGAGGCCTTTCTGCGATCTGTCGTAAGGATTTCCCAGTGCTCAGTCGCAGGTTTGAAAACGTTGCAGGCAAGAACACGTCAAAAAGCAAAGCGCGTTTATTCCTCTTGAAGTACTCTGCCTTTGATTCAGAGATAATTGATAGATTTTTCCAAAAGTAGGATATGCGTCTGTGGTAGGTTCCTCTTCATACTCAGTTTTGATGAGGATGGTGAAAAGGGCTTCGGTGATTACATGAGAGATGACTTGTGGTTGAAGGTCTTGGTGCCTGGGCACCGGACCTAAAATGATTTTGACGTACATCGTATCCTACATACGTGTTCTCGAACCTTTTGCAATTGTTTTTCTAATCTGATCCTGCACAATGAAATTCCAAAACCACTTCATCAGCCTCTTTGGGATTTTTTCCATTCTGCTGCTGGTTCCTCTTGCAGGTATCGCCCAATCTCATACAAGTGATTCGCAGGAATCGGCCTTGATTGACGCCTCATTTTCTGGTGGTCAGGTGGGCGTTTTCGTTTATGATTCCGAAAATGAAGTATTACGAGACCGTACAGAGGTATTCCGCTCCCACCAGAAAATACAGTTGGGTCCGGCTTCAGCTTACTTTGAATTGCGGCTGACGGATCAGGAGCAAGCCGGTCATATAGCGTATCGAATCCTGGGTATAGAAGATGATTGGACATACCTGGGAGGAGACCGCTTGCGCATTTATACGCCACCTGAGGGCCATTATCAGGTTCAGGTGAGAAAAGTAACTCCCGATTCGGAGCAGATAATCGGCGAGCTCGGTTTCTCTTTGATTGTCGATCCACCTTTGAATCAATCGGTCTGGGCCTGGGCAGCAGCGACTATGCTGGCTGTCTCACTTGCGGCAATCATCTTTCTGATCGTTCGCTTTCGTCAATCGCGCTTGAGCCTGAAGCAAAAAGTGGATGAGCAATTGGCAACCATTCATGAGCAGACCCAGCAATTGAAAGATTTGAATGCTTCCCAATCCAATATGTTTAAGGACATTGTCCATGAAATCCGTTCACCACTCTCTTTGATCATGGGACTGAATGAAGCCATTATGATTGAGCGTTATGGGACCACCAATCGCAATATTAAGGGCGCTTCCCGGATTGCGCTTCGAAACGGTCGGAAACTGGTTAAGCTCATTGAAGAGATTCTTGAGCTGTCAAAGCTTGACATGATCAAAGTCGAACTGGATGAAAAAGCGGTCAATATCCGCTCTTACGTACAGGGACTGTATGCAATGTTGCAACCCAAAGCGATGGCCAAGGGGATTGATATTCAATATGATGACCGCCTGACGGAGGAAGATCACCTGTTGCTTGATCTGAATAAATTTGAAAAGATTTTTAACAATCTGGTGGAAAACGCAATCAAATTTACCCCAGCTGCGGGGCAGATTTTTGTTTGTCTTGCGGAATCCACGGAGGAAGGGATGATCGATCTCATGGTAAAAGACACCGGCCCCGGAATTCTGGACAAAGATCTTCACAAAATTTTTGATCGACATCATCAAATCGATAATGTAAAGGTCTCTGGCAGCTATGGCGTCGGCATTGGATTGGCGCTTGCAAAGAGCTATGCAGAGCTATTTCAAGGCGATATCAGAGTAGAAAGTGTGCCCGGGCAGGGAACGACCTTTGTGTTTACTTTTCCCCGAAAGATTGCTGATCGTCCGGTGAATGCATTGGAAGAAATTAAATACGAGGCTTCCAGGGTGTTTCCTGTAGCAATTTCAGCGGCAAAAACGCCGCTAACTGTGTCAAGTCATCCCGAAGCATTTACGGAAGGAATCCAAACGATGAATGCTGTGAATCCTGCTGATGCCACTGGCACCACACTTCCTACGGTGCTGATCGTTGAGGACAATCCCGACATGCGCATTTTTCTTGACGAATTGCTCGAAACACACTATAAAGTCTTGTCTGCTGCAGATGGGATTGAGGCCCTGGAAGTTTTGGAACAATATGCTTCTCAAATCGACCTGGTTGTTTCAGATATTGTGATGCCACGGATGGACGGGATCAATCTGTTGCAAAAAATTCGTGAACACGACCAGTGGCGTGCAATGCCATTTCTGATGCTCACTGCAGAGACACAGGAATACCGTCGAAAGGATGCTTTTACCTTTGGCGTAGATGATTATGTCGTCAAACCATTTTCCTCTGATGAACTGCTGATAAGGATCAAAACGATTCTGAAAAATGCCCGGCAACGTATGAAATGGAGCGAGGATAAAGAGGATAAGCACTTGGCCACAAGCGGGCATCCGAAAGGGAAATTGATCAAAATGACGCAGGCAGATCTGGACTGGCTGAAAAAACTGGAAGAAACTGCTCGAAAAGAAATTGGCAACCGACACTTTAATCTACTCGAACTTGCCTCGGTGATGGCAGTCAGTGAAAGACAACTTTTCCGAAAGATTAAGCGGCTAACTGGAATGACGCCCAATAAGTACTTTCGGGACATCAAGCTCTTCAAAGCCAAGGAATATCTGGAAAACTATACCTACGGAACGATCTCAGAGGTGTCTTACGCGGTAGGCTTTGAAGATCCCTATTATTTTTCCAAAATCTATTCCGCCCGCTTTGGGAAAAAACCATCGGCGTATTTTGTAAAAGTCTGAAATAACCCTTTTGCATCAGATAGCAGGAAAATAAAAATCTGGATTGAAAGGCTCTCAGGGCCGTTTTTACACTGAGAAAACTGCCATAGTTAGAACGTCAGATTATTTGGCAGGTTTCTCTGGAATCTCACAACTAAA
>JBCBZF010001089.1:0-2423 GCA_039815525.1 Bacteroidota bacterium
CCCTCGCGACCATAGCCTCCTTCGCGCGACGCTCTCGTCTATGTCCTCGCCATGCGGCGCTTGATGCTGCATAACTAAACCCTCGTTGAAGAGTCGACTATTCGTCTCTCAAACTACCCATCATGAATGATCCGGTTTGGACATGGACAGGTGGCTTGCTGGCTGCTTTCAGCATTTATTTTGGCTGGAACCGTAGCAGTATCCTGATCTGGTTTGGGCTGTGTACGCTCACCACCGCGAGTGGATTGATTGTTCACATCATGAGACGTCGCAGACAAAGCCGCAACGCACTCTTGGCTTAACTTTTCCAAAAGCCGGGCAATTCTTCTATTTTACTGGATTACTCTCTAGCCTTCCTGTATGATGTATCAACCCAAGCTGGAAACCCTGCCGATTGAGCAGTTGCGAAGCCTTCAAAGCAAAAGACTCACCCACCTGGTCAAGCGTCTCTCGCAACGAGTCCCCTTTTACCAACAGGCCTTACGAAATGCGGGCATTGAGGCAGCGGACATCAAAAGCATTGACGACATCAGTAAGCTCCCATTTACCAGGAAAGATGATTTGCGGGCCAATTACCCGTATGAGATGTTTGCAACGCCCATGGATCAAATTGCGCGCATTCATGCTTCCAGCGGGACCACAGGCAAGCCGACTGTGGTGGGATATACCAAAGCAGATCTGGCGGTATTTGATGAGGTAGTGGCGCGCTCACTGGTTTGTGCCGGTGCCCGACCAGGCATGAAGCTCCACAATGCTTATGGCTATGGCTTGTTTACCGGGGGCCTTGGCATGCATGGCGGTGCCACCAAACTCGGAATGGCCGTGATTCCGGTTTCAGGTGGTATGACTGACCGGCAATTGACCATTTTACAGGATTTTGAGCCTGAGGTGATTTGCTGCACACCATCTTATGCCCAAACCCTGGCTGACGAATGTCAGAAACGCGGAATGAATCCTGATAAACTGAAGGTTCAATATGCCATTCTGGGCGCTGAACCCTGGACAGAAACCATCCGCCAGGAAGTCGAGAAGGGTTTGAGCGTCAGCGCAAGTAATATTTATGGGCTAAGTGAAATCATCGGACCTGGTGTTTCGCAGGAAGACATTGAAGAAAAAGGCAGTGGGAGCTATGTATGGGAGGATCATTTTTTTCCGGAGGTTGTAGATCGCGATAGCGGTCACGTTCTTCCTAATGGAGAAGAAGGGGTTTTGGTTTTCACGACTTTGACCAAAGAAGCTTTTCCCTTGATCAGATATTGGACCAACGACATTTGCAGCCTACACTATGATCCGAATGGGAAAAGGACGCATATCAAGATGAGTGCGATCAAAGGCAGAGCCGATGATATGCTCATCATTCGTGGCGTCAATTTATTCTACACCCAGGTTGAAGAGGTTTTGCTGGATATCCCGGCCTTTACAGCCAATTATCAGTTGCACGTCAGGCGAGAAGGCAATATGGATCATGTAGAAGTAAAAGTCGTTCCAGATAAAGGCGTTGTACCTTCCGAAGATTTGGCACAATCACTCAAACACAGCATAAAAGATCGCATTGGTCTTTCGATGCAGATCACTTTGTGTGCAGAAGGTGAAATTGCTCGTTCTCAGGGGGGAAAGCTTCCGCGGGTAATTGATCACCGCAAGCTTATGTAATGGAAAAAATGCTTCAGAGGCTAGATCTTTTTATGCAATGGCAGATAAGAGTAGGAGTCCCAGTAGAAAAATCAAAAACTCACGTATTTTCATTGTTTCCAGTATGCTTGTTAAACGTTGCAATACTAGGATGTGTTTTGAAAAAACTTGCAAAGACAACATTAAATTTCTGTAAAGTGAAAGCTTCAGATCCTTATTGTTTCTTTTCCATTCCCAAAACCGCTTCTGCAAACTCCTGGGACACTTTTGCCACCGATTCCAGATCTTTTGAGTAGATAGAAGAGGTCATAACATGATTGCCAACGTCAGGCAAAGCAACAACTCTCGTCATTTCTTTCACTGTAGACGTTTTTGCATCAAAATCGAGCATGGCAGGTACAGACACGATGGGATCCTGCTCCTCCTCATTTTTATAGTAATAGGCGATGAGATATGGCTGGGTAATTTGGCCAAAATTTTCATCCGTCATCGTCTGATCAAGCAAGGCCTGCAAGGCAATTAAGCCTTCAAGCCGGTAGACCTCCGTGGTGAACTGCCCTGCAGGTTTGTCCTTGATCTCGGTAATGGTTCTTCTTTCTCCAATCACTGCCCGTCCGATTTCCGCTCCCCAGGGCATGGTCAGCAATTGGGCGGAGGGATCAGCGATGGCAATATTGGGGGAATACATCATCAAGGCATCCACCAAATCCGGAGACTCAGCAGCCAATTGGATGCCCATGCCGATGGGGCGCTGGTCAACATCGTGGACAATCTGGCCGACAGCCAGTTCA
>JBCBZF010000951.1:0-2868 GCA_039815525.1 Bacteroidota bacterium
ATCTGGAAAAGATTCATGCTCGTGGCATCTTATCGGAGATGGACCGGGATGAATTATATGACCATCTGCTTACTGAGATTGAGCATTTGCAAGCTGCGGGTTTGGCCACCGAGGAAGCCTTCATGATTGGCACCAGGAGATTGGGGCAGACAGATATGATTCATGAAGAGTACGTCAAGGCAAAACCTCACACGAAAATCATTCAGCTGTTGGTTGGTGCGCTGGCAGTACTTTTTGGGGTAAAAATCGTGTTGAATATCACCGCCATGGCTTCATTTTCGGGCCTTTTGCTGGCCAAACAATTTCCTGTCTCATTTCAGGGCTGGTATGCTGGCTGGGGTGATTTGAGCCTACAAATCGTCAGTTTACTGGTCGCAGGCATACTTGTCGTTCTCTTTTTGCGTAATGCCCTCCACAAAAAATTGATCCACCTTTGGCCTCTGCCAGTCGGCTTTTTGCTTTCAGAGGCGTTGCATCGCTTCATGGTCTTTCTCTCCGTCCCGGATATTTCTCCTGCAGCAATTGGTAGCTCACACTATCATTTTAGCATCGTGATAGCCGGGTTCAGTGTACTTGCGGTTGTGGCCTGCTTGTGGATGATGATGCGAAATCGTCAGCTTCGTCTGCAATTGGGGTGATAGACAATCAATCACTCGATTGATCTCATCGTTGAGCCTTAACTCATTCTCCTTCCGGAGCGACAAGGCCATTATGCTCTAATAAGATACGGTATCTCTGTCTCAGGAAGATATTGCTATCAGTCCACTCCTTTTGTAGATACACGTCAAGAAGCTTTTGATTTACTGCTTTATCTTCCAAGTTTAGTAAGGTCCGTATCCCCTCCCCCAGAACCCATTCTTCCCAACGCTCATCGATCAAGGCATCGGTGATCAGCGAAATTGTGCGAACTGAATTGCAAGCGAAAGCCAATGCAAACAGACTGCTGGCAGTATGTATTTTGAGATCACCCTGTTGAAGGTTGTCAAATACCGTGGCCTCAATTCCCCTGAATACTACTTGATCATCATATTGAAGAATCGCCTCTGATATCGCATTCAATGAAAGGGAGCCTTTTTGTACAATTTGAACAAAGTATTTTGTGATCAGAGGCCCAGTTTGAGGATGCTGATATTTCTTTGCCCTCGCAAACAGGCGTTCTATAGATCCTCCACTAGCAGTCGCATTCTGGATGGCAGCATGCATGATATGAATGCTTGAATCTCCGTTTTTCTGTTCCAGCCGATCCACGTACAAATGAAACAGATCATCGCTCATATAGCGATTGCTTTCTTCAGCGATTCTTTTCAAAATCAATTGATAGATCCCCGCCGAATCAAGTGCCCATACTTCATCTAAATATTCTTGGGACATTTTGCCTAGATACCAGACCACCTCACGTTTAATTGGGTCGAATACGGGGGAATCGGCATCTTTGACGGCAGCGTATATAAACCTTGCATGCTGCACCTTTAATGTAAAATTTGCCTGATCAGTATAAGTAAACATCAACATGTCTAAAGCCTCTTCAGGTGCAAATTGCATCACGGTTTCATATAATAACGTCCAGATTTCCCCTTGCCCGGAAGCTGGTTCAAATGCCTCACGCTGAAGAGCATTGATAAACGGAATGTGCTCTGTGTGCGGATACAATTTGGTGGCCAGCAGGGCGTGATAAGCGGAAACGGGAAACATCATTTTAATGAGCTGCTGATCTTCTTCGACACCATATTGAAGCAGTGGCATCAGCGCATAAGCTTCTCTATCTTTCTCCACCAATTCCTTTAAGCGAGTGTAGTGTTGCGGAGATTGTCCAAGCTTATCAAAAATGGAGTTCCGGTGCCGGATGCGGTTTCCTTCCCCCCAAAATAATAGACTATCAATCATTCGCTGTTCTTCCTCATCAAGTTTATACTGATCAGAATGGGGCAGCTTAGAAAGCATGTAGTCTCCGATCATTGTTTCCCCCCCAATACAACCAATTTGCGTTTTCACAGAGACCGTATCATTTAAATGCGTTTTCACAATCTCCAATAAGGTCGCTTTCGAAGCTTTCCGCTCCGTCAAAGCCCAAAAAGCATAGTAACGCGTAATGGGATTGGGATGATTGGTGAGTTCGATTAATTCCTGTTCCGTTGCATTGTCAAGCATCTTGTCAAAAGCAGGATAAATCTCTGATAGTTCCCCACTTTCGTATAATCCACGGCTTTCTACTTGTTCTGCCGCATCAAAACCAGCAATGATCTTTTGCATTGACGGAGAAATGGTTTCTGGCTGATAATCATAAGAGATTTGCGCCGTGAGACAAAGCGGCATGAAAGAAAACAGGGGTAGCAATAATCGGAGCATCGGTTGATATTATTTGAAGAATAATTAGGAGAAACGTCTCTACCGCAGAATCCGAATCGATCCCAAGGCTTTCCGCAACTTCCGGCGATCTTTAGGGACCAGACCGTAGCCGTACAAATTGAAGGTAAAACCGTCATCGAGGTGTTGGAGATAGATTCCCATCATGCCGGTGTTGTCGGTGGGCAGAATAATTGTTCGGTGGTAGCCATCGACGGTATCTGTCTCTACGCGCTGCGGCCATTTAACGCCCAGTATGCTGTCTGAAGGAGACTGCCGCAGGCTGCTCGCATATCCTTCATCACTCATATCAAAGCTGAGGACCACACCTGGTCCCTCAATTTTCCCGACAAAGCTGTCCCACCCAATGGATTCTTTGTATTGCCACGCTCTGGGAAGCTTAATCGTGAAACCATAAACTTTGGTGCTCTCTGGCTGTTGCAGGATACGCGTCGGCTGACAGGCTGACAGGCCCATCATGCTGAGGCAGTATAACAGTCTACAGATACCGTTTTTATTCATGCG
>JBCBZF010000437.1:0-5792 GCA_039815525.1 Bacteroidota bacterium
GTGCTTCAGCATGTGAGGGCGTGGTCCGACAACAGACATATGTCCCATGAAGACATTGATAAACTGCGGAAACTCATCCAAACTGGTTTTGCGCAGGATGCTACCGATCTTGGTGATGCGTTTGTCGCCTTTGGTGGCCTGCTTGGCATCAGAATCAGAATTGACAGTCATGGTGCGGAATTTGTAGCACCAGAAGTCTTTGCCATTTTTACCCGTGCGCAGCTGTTTGAAGAATACAGGTCCTTCAGATTCCAGTTTGATCAACAAAGCAACAATTGGCATCAGGATTGGGAAGACAAATAAGATCACCCCAAAAGAGAAAGCAATGTCAAAGGAACGCTTCAGAATACGATTGAGCATTACTTTCAATGGTTCTGTCCGCAAGCTCAGAATCGGAATATGTCCGAAAAAGTCCACATTAACCGGACGACCACCTAGAACATCAAAGTTGGTTACAATTCGAAAGTAGACAAAGTTGTCATCCGCAAAATCACTCAACTCTTCAATCAGGTCGCCGCTGACCAGATTCATTGACATATAGATCTCATTGATCTCCTCTTCTAGGCAAAAAGCCTTTACTTCTTCAACCGTTTGCCGGATCAGCTCGTGGCGTTCCTCTTTAGAAAGGTCTTCGTCAACGTGCTCCAGAAAACGGAAAACAGTGGTGTTTTTAGAATCAAAAAAGTTATAGAGATCCGTCATGCTTTCTTCTGCACCCAGAACCGCAATTTTCCGGATGTTGTAGGTCATATTGTTGTAGTAGCGGTAAGCCATGATCAGAATACCCCGGAAGGCAGTGATCAAAACCGCTGTGCCCACATAAGCAGCAATCAGAAATTCACGCGAAATCCACACTGTTTTTGAGCCAACCAGGAAGACGGCAATGATGAAAATGTGGATGAACAATGTCGAAATCAGGCTTCTGGTAAAAGATTTTACTTCAGAGAGCTGCTTGGTGTCATAGGCATTGTTAAACAAGGACGCTCCAATCCATGCCAGATTGAAGATCAGAAAAAAGGAAAGATAGTTGTCGGCTAAATTTCCATCATTAGGCAGACGATAGAAGTAGGCGAGTTTACACACCAGATTGATGATGATAAACTCGGTGATGATGACGAAAATTTTGAAGATGATGCGGCTGCTCTTCATGGATCCGTTGATTCGTTGGGAGTTCCTTGGCTAAAGCGTGTGTATTGACCAAAAGGGCCTAATCTTGAGAAGGTATCGTATTGCTGCTGTTGAGAAGACGTATATTCTTTTCGCTTTACACGGGGAAGAATGTTGTATATGCTCCTTTGCTTGAGAAATACTCTTTCCTTATGATTCAAAAGTACGTGGGAAAGTCATCCTTTTCTCCGCCTTTCGGCTCATCGGCTGTGAAAATTCGTTGAAAGGTTAAATTCACGACATAAATGGATTCGGTCTTACATGTCTAAGCAAATTCAGATTTTCGTAATAAAAACAGAGGCAGACTGGTCTGCGGCCCGAAACATTCTGTGGGAATACGCAGAGAATCGTGGTTTTGATGCTGCTTTAGACGGTTTTGAGATGGAATTGGCGCAACTACCCATAAGATATGGTCCACCAAAGGGCTGTTTTCTGCTGGCGCAGCAAGGACATGAAATCCATGGCTGTGTGGCATTCCGCTCTCTGTCAGATTCCGTCTGTGAAATGAAGCGGATGTACGTTCGGCCGGTGGCGAGAGGGCAAGGGATAGGTCGTAGCTTGCTGATCGAATTGTTGCAGCAGGCAGCAGAGGCTGGCTATGGAATCATGCGACTGGATACCCATCCAAGCATGCTGACTGCTCAGGCGCTGTATCAATCATTGGGGTTCCGGGAAATCGGTCGCTATAATCAGAATCCGATTCCAGGTATTCGTTTTTTTGAGAAAAAATTGTGACGGGATTGGTAGGTAATAGACAGCAAATCCGAGACTCGTTTATGACTTTTTTTCCGCCTCGCTGCTCGCCTCTCGGAGCCCGCCACCCTTTACGGGTGGGCTGACACCCACACCTCTCCATCCTCAAAAATTTCTTTTTTCCAGATAGGAACCGTCTCTTTGAGGGTGTCGATGGCAAACTGGCATGCCTGGAAGGCATTGACCCGGTGAGGCGTTGAAACCGCTATGATTACTGCCGCTTCCCCAATCTCAAGCGTCCCGACCCGATGGTGCATCGCCATCTTTGCGATGGGCCAGGTATCCTGAGCCCGTTGGACAATGCGCTCCATCTCTTGAATCGCCATGGGAGCATAGGCTTCAAAATCAAGTCTTTGGACGGCTCTGCCCTTGGTTTGGTTCCGGACGGTCCCAATAAAAACGGCCAATCCACCACAGGAATCATCCTGAACCATGGACACACAGGCGTCTGCCGAAAGGACATCTTCGGTCAGATGGACAAAAGGAAGATCAGATTGCTGCATACAATTACGCTCAACCACCGCTTACAGGTGGGATCAGAACCACTTCATCTTCAGGATTGATCGGATGGCTTGCATCCACATATTCCTGATTGACGGCCACCTTCATGCTGGCCAGACCCTCAAGTTTGGGATATTGACGGCTCAGATGCGAAAGCAGGCCACTAACAGTAGATTCCCCTTCCCATTCAATCTCATGAACCCTGCCACCCAAAATATCTTTGGTGATGCCAAAGGCAAGAAGTGATACTTTCATAACTTGAAACTACACAAATTCACTTGAAACAAGGGCGTATTTACCTGTAATTTTCGGCATGAAACAAGCGCCGGTTCAAAAGATTCAATTAACCAGAACCCAGCAGGGGCAAACCAATAAGGTTGCGGATTTGCTGGTGGTAGAGGCTCCGCTGGAGATTCGGCTGGCCGGGCCGGCCGGACCTTTCCAATCCTGGACGGTGAGCATGCGCACCCCTGGTCAGGATATGGAATTAGCGGCTGGTTTATTGTATCATGAATCGGTGATTCAGCAGCTCGAAGACATCATCCTGATCGATTTTTGTCAGAATGTTAGCCGTCCGGAAGCAGTTGGCAATGTACTGAATGTACGTCTTGCATTCTCTCCCCCCGAATCTACCCGCCGCATCCAAAGCACTGCTTCCTGTGGGGTGTGCGGCAAAGCATCCATCGAAGCGGCATTGGCTTGTCAGACCCAGTTGATCCGCCAGGACATCCCACTTCTGGATGCCGATTGGATCATCCGAATACCTGACATGGTGCAAAAGGCACAGACGCTTTTCGCCCATACGGGAGGGATACATGCTGCCGCTTTGTTTGCACCCAATGGGGAAGTTCTCATGCTGCGAGAGGACATAGGCCGCCACAATGCGCTGGATAAGTTGGTGGCTGCGGCTTTAGGAAAAAATGTGTCATTGACCACTTCCGTCTTGTTTCTCAGTGGGCGGGTGGGCTTCGAACTGGTTCAGAAGAGCTTGGTCGCAGGGATTCCAGCGATTGTTGCGGTGGGGGCGCCTTCCAGTTTAGCAGTTGAAATGTCTCGCACTGCCGGGCAGCAGTTGATTGGGTTTGTGCGGGAGGACCGTTTTAATCATTATACCTGAGAGAAACTGACTGGTTCACTTGGTTCTAAATACTGTTTCAATCAATTTTTCTCCTACCTCAGGCTTAAAGTGAAATGGGTCTTTGTACAAATGGGCCTCGAGGGTCAGTGAATCCTTTTGATGGAAATCATATACAGGTCCAAGTTTTGCCAGGTCTGTCCGCATGCGATCAAGGTCTGCTTCCCGTCCAAAATCAGTGAGTCTTTGTTGCAGATCGGCATGGGTGGGTAAAATGACAAAACGGAGCTGGATGTTATGTTGCTTGCAGTAAGCCGCGATTCGCTCCAATTCTGCAAATCCAGCTTCCGGATAACTATATTCCTGATAAAGCGTTCGGGCAAGATAATCAAGCTGATGCTGCCAGAAACTGGCGCGGTCTACTGTAGGACGCGCCAGATGGATCGGTTCTCCCCGAACAATTTCCCGTAGACGATAATAGCTGCCTTTCAAAACCGAGCGATTGATGAGGTAGAGATGAGGATGATCAAAAAGGGCGTGTGCTTCCGTACAACGATCCAGGATTTGGCGGCCATTGTAGCGTCCGAGGTTGATGCCAAATACCACTTCCTGTAATGCCGTTTTTTGGGTGGCAAACCAAAAACTCTTGCTCATTTCCTGCAAACTGGCTCCACAAAAAGCAAAATTGAACCACTTTTCTCCTGTAATGGCCAACATCTGAGAATCGGTAAGGGCTTCCATGCGTGAATCCCCCAGCAGAATCTTATCGCAAGTATGTTGGGCAAAGGCGATACTTTTCCACAACGGCGCATTGAGTTGATAGGCGATCAGATCATGTGGATTCAGATTCTCCTCTTGTCCGCGCCACATGCCAAAAGGATCCAGTACCGCTACCATCAGTCCCAGCAAGAAAAGTGGAGACAGGAAGAAGATGATTTTTTTAAAAAAAATATTCATGGGTCCTAAAACTGGAAGTAGATGAATTGGGCGGAGCGATTGAACGCACCAAAATAGATCAGCCAGCCAATTAAGAGATAGTACAACATCCAGCGGCTCCAACGCGGAAAGCGACTGCTGAAATGCGAAAAGTCTTGTTTGCCAATAAGGAAGTCAATCGTGATAAAAATGCCCAGTGAAAGCATGGTTTGAATCAGGTCTTCCCGGGTCGGTACGATGCTACGCAATACCAATTCTATCTCGCCGACAGAACTCAGCTGTTTGCTGAGGCCAACTGGCATCTGACCAATGAGATAAAATGCATCAGAAATGCTCTGAGCACGGAAAAATACCCAGGCCAGTGCGACAATTGTCATCGTGAATATCCAGTTTATCGGGCCCGGGAGCAGGGGCAGTTTTTGATGCTTTCGCAAAATAGATTCACCGGCATTCATGATACCATGAATCATACCCCAGACCACAAAAGTCCAGTTCGCTCCATGCCACAGGCCGCTGATGAGGAAGGTGGCGATCTGATTGAATGCCCAGCGAGCGGTGGAGGTACGATTGCCGCCAAGAGGGATGTATACATAGTCCCTGAACCAGGTCGATAGGGAAATATGCCAGCGGGCCCAGAATTCTTTAAAGGATTTGGCAAAATACGGGGTCCGGAAGTTGGTCATGAGATCAAAGCCAAATAGCCGTGCCGTGCCAATGGCGATGTCAGAGTATCCCGAAAAATCGCAATAAATCTGTAAACTGAATGCCAGGGTAGCGAGAATAACCGCCAGCCCACTAAAGCTTTCCGGCTGGTTAAAGACGGGATCTGCATAAGCGGCCAGGCGATCTGCAATCACCACTTTTTTGAACATGCCCCACAGAATGAGTTCCAGGCCTTGTCGAGCAGTTTGAAAATGAAAGCGACGTCCCTGTAAAAATTGGGGTAACAAATGGCTGGCCCGCTCAATCGGACCTGCAACCAATTGAGGAAAAAAGCTCACAAATGCGAAAAACACGATTGGGTCTTTGACCGCTTCTAGTTTGCCCCGATAGATGTCCAGGGTATAGCTCAGGGTCTGGAAAGTGTAGAAGCTGATACCAACTGGTAAAATGATCTGCAAGCTTGGTGCAGAAAGTTCTATGCCAATGGCTCCACAGGAAGAAACCAAAGAATCCGTAAAGAAATTGAAGTATTTGAAAACACCCAACGAACCAAGATTGGTCAGTAAACTCAGTCTCAGCCAGTTTTTTCGATATGTAGAATCAATGCTGTCAGAAATCTTTTGACCAACAATGAAATCTACGCCCGAACTGAGCATTAACAATAGCAGGAACCTTAGGTCCCACCAGCCATAAAATA
>JBCBZF010001059.1:0-2514 GCA_039815525.1 Bacteroidota bacterium
AAAAACTGGCCGGAGAGAAATAAAAATCCTACAACAGTAGCTATCCTCAATGCTCCCTAATCGGTCGCACTAAAGATAGCCAAGCCGTTAGGCCACATGAAAAAACACCCAACATGGTGGCCAAGAGTAAGTAAAAAATCATTTTCAACTCTATAACGGTTCATCATCATGAAAAACAAGCAAGTCATCCTGACCCTCTCTCTGGCGATCCTCTCACAGATTGGCATCGCCCAGCTCTATGAAGTACCTTTGACTCAGCGCATTGACAAAAGTGCGTACATCTTCGAAGGCAAAGTCATGGAAAGCCACAGTTTTTATGGGCCTGACAAACGGATGATCTACACCTCGCATTTGATTCAGGTGCATTCGGTGTTCAAAGGACAGTTTCCCGGGGACAAGGTAGAGATTGTCACCGCAGGAGGGCAGGTCGGTAATGCCGCCGTCGAGATCACGCACAACCTCGAACTGCGCCCCAATCAACATGGCATTTTCTTCGCCAATCCTACCACACGCCCCAGCCACCGACAGCCCAACAGTGGCCTGAGTTTACGGGTTTATGCAGGCTTACAGGGTTTTATTGAATTTCATTTTGATGGTATCAACCCCAAAGCGACCGAACCTTTTCAAGCCTACCAGCGGCCTGAGACAGAATTATTCCCATTGATTGAGGCACGCACCGGACAAGCCCGCTACAATTGGACTTCTGCGCTGCGCGAGGTCAACGATTTTTATGTCAGGTATTATTTCAGCTACCCGCAACTGAGCAGCAGCGGGGGAAATGTCTATCTGGACTTTGAGATTCAAGCCGAGGTCAGTGGGGGAAGCTATGAATATGGTGATGCCGGGATTTACATCGAATATGACACGGCCTTGCTGGGCAGCAGTTTGGCAGGATCAGGCTTGGTGAGCATTACAGCCGGGGATGTTACTTCAAGCACCGATTACAGCTTTGCTCTGACCGATTACGGAACCAATGTTCTGGAAATTGACATCGATGCAGCCGACCCACCGCTTAACCTGGGTGAGGTAGATGCCTGGGCTGAGGATGTGGTCAAGGTGCGAGTGGACGTTACGAACCTCAATCCTGCAATTGAGGCGCTGTTTGAGCAGTCGCTCATGGATGGGGAGTCGTATTACTATGACGATGCCAGCGGAACCTATGTGCAGTTTCCCTTTGTGTGGGCGGTGGACACGGTGGCCTACGCAGCCAGTGGAGCCATCAGAATCGATTCAGTATATCCTACGATTCTCACCGCTGGGACTTTCGATACCTTGTACATTGAGGGCGAAGGGTTTGGCACTACAACTGGCTTCTTCTTTTTCACCGATGCCAATGAGGGATTGTTCAATTACACCGAGGCTGCCCTGGCCGATATGGTTTGGACCGATACCCTGATCAAGGTGCATGTATTCTCACGCAGTGCTTTGGATGGGGGTGTAGCTGGGTCAGGGAATGTTCGGATCATTACCTTCGCTGGGGATACCGTTTCTTCGCCTCCTATTGTGCTGATGAGGTATGCGGTCAATAACCGCCGCGATGCGTCAAGCGAATCGTATTTATATACTTTATCAGACATTGAGGGGGATAATCGGTTTACCTTTTACCTCAACGATCAGATTGGCCTGAATTCAGATACGGCAGATATTGTGCGAGAGACCTTGTTGAGGTGGCAATGTGCAACGGGTATAGACTGGGAATTGTCTGAAGAACTTCGGCCAGAGGACACACTTTTTTCCGATGGTTACAATCTGATTTTTTTCTCTGATTCTACTGAAAACGATCTAGACGCAGGTACGCTTATGCTCACCCGCCTGTTTGCAAATGATTGTTTTGAAAACGGACGGGCTTATCGGCATGTGTTCGAAACAGACATTGCCGTTAACAAGCAACTTCCCTGGAGGTTTTTGTCGGGAACGACTCCCCCCGGCAGTGGTCAATTTGACTTTTATTCCACCATCCTACACGAACTGGGGCATGCCCATCTGTTACGTCACGCCTTGTTGGATGATAAAGTGATGTATGCGTTTCTCGACTCTGGAGAATATTTACGCGCCCTCCATCCTGACGACATAGCAGGCGGACTGTGGATCATGGACAGCATTGCTACTCCCAAATCAGGCTGCCCTCCGGTAATCAACCAGGATTTTACAGTTGATTGCAGCGGGATTACTTCCCTTACGAAAGCGATTGATGCGCCATTTAGGCTGGCCGTGTTCCCCAACCCTATTAGTGAACAGACACAGGTCGTTATTTACCCTTCTCATCCAGGCGAGTATCAACTCTCGCTATTTAACCAAATGGGGCAAATGATATGGCGTACCGAAGGTATTGCCACCTCGCAGAAGCATCATACTCAGTTGCCAGATTTGGGGCTTCCATCTGGCATGTATATGCTTCGACTCAGCATGCATGGATTCTCCACCACGAAAACGCTGATCAAATGAGGTGGCTAGGATTCATCATCATGTTGGGGGCAATGACAGCCTGCGCCATCCATCCCTTAACAAGGCATC
>JBCBZF010001015.1:0-2642 GCA_039815525.1 Bacteroidota bacterium
GAAACATCTATGCTCTGGGTACCAGGATTGTAAATTTCTACCCAATCTTTGCTATCCGCAGCGCCTGACTTATAATTAATTTCATTGATGATCAGGGCATTTGCGCCATGCAAACAATTGACTTGATTGTTGGTCCCGGGCTTTCCACTCAGATTATTCGATGCAATCCAGTTTTGGGCACTGTCATTGGACAAAGCTGGATCAGACAACATCAGACTTGGACCTTCTCCGTCAGCACTTTGGGGCCAGGGAGACTGGTTGTCATAATCCAGTATGTCCGCCGGACAGCCATTGGCACGTCGCAGGACCAGTCTTTCTCCTTTACCGCTCAATCCCAGACCAGGAAAGCTGAGTAAAGGCCCTATGCCGGAATGGGTAGCCTGGAAGTCTGTCACGCTGCTGGCCAATACCAAATATCCGCCCGCCGCAATCTGGCTCCCATTGGGAAAGGTCCAGAGCGTATCTGAATCCTGCCATTTCCAAGCTGATAGATCAATCTGATTCGCACTTGGATTGTAAAGCTCCACCCAATCCCCTGCCTGGAGGGCATCCAGTGGGAAATCATAATGATAATTCAACTCGTGAATAATCACACTGCTGTCTGGCGCTTCACATCCGTGGCTGTTTACTGCCCTGGGCGTTCCACAATTAACCAGAGAAGCCTTCCAGTTTTCAGCCTCTTCATTGTTGAGCAGTGGATGCAGCAATTCGAGTGAATACGCATTGCCGGCTGCGAGCGTGTCCCAGGGGGCAACAGGTGAAAACCTGAGTTCATCTATGGTTTCCCCAAATGGATCTTTCAGGCGAATCCTTTCCCCTTCATTGCTTAATTTTCCGACATAATCCCCATCAGGTAAAAAGCCATACGCGAGATAAAATGAATCCGGATTGGCAGCCAGAACCAGCATAGAATCAGGCTGAAGAATGGTCTGAAAAGGAAACGTATAGGAAATGCCTTTGGAGAAATAGCAATCACTGAGGTCCAATGCGTCTGTTCCAACGTTGAGAATTTCGATAAATTCTGCCTCACAGGCATCACCCGGTTGGTAATGGATTTCATTGATCAGCAAGCCCGAGAAGTCCTGGGGTCGGTAAAACCGACGCGGGCAGGCCGCAGACCATTCGACAAAACGGTCATCAGCCAATACTTCCAGCTCGGCCAAATGTAAAAAGTTGGTGCCTGTCAACTGAACGCGGACATAGCGCCCACTTTGATTGATGTTGACCGTAGTGGGATAAGCAGCAGGTGATGATTGGTAGAAGGCTTGTACACCCGCCTGATTCAGCGTAGTGTTCAGATTGGTGGAGGTAAAAGGCACATCGGATACAAGCACATAATAGTCATCCAGTCGGTCGGTACAACAATCAGTTCTGCGCCACAATTTGACTTGATCAATCTGATACACAGAATCGAGATCCACTTCAAACCAGGCCTGGGCATTGTTGTTGGTGTGAGAGACTGAAAGATGGTCATACCGCCCATTGGTGTTGCCATCGACTGCTTTCCAGGCATAGCCGGTACCATTGGTACTGGATTGGGAAACCGTCTTCCCTCGGGCAACATTTCGCTGCGCGGTTTTCAGATAACGATTACGGGCTGTTACTTCTACTACTTTCTCCCCAAAAGAAAAGGGACCATTGTATTGATTGGCACTTGGGTTAATATCTCCTCCAGAAAGCCGTGGATCACTGCCGTCTGTGGTATACCAGATGTGGCCATTGGGGTTTGGATTGCTGAGGCTGAGGTGAAAACCATCATCTACTTTCCCTCCATAAGTTGCAAAATCAATCGCATTTGCAAGCGGGAAATTGCCATTCTCACGATAGGTATTGATTAGGACGTCCGTTCGGGTAGGCAAATAGTTCAGTAAGTTGGAATCTCTTTCAGAAAAGATCTTCTCGTAAATGCTTTTATCCTTCCAACGAGCAGCTTCTCCAATCAAGGCTTTGTCAGTTGCCTCAAAGAGTCGCTGATATTCTGCCATAACATGGTTTGGTGTCAGGACGCCATCATTGAAACCATGGCATTGCAAACGGTCCGCCAACAGCATGCGGAAGTCTTCATTCATCAACAAAGACCCCCAAATGTTGTTGAAAGGTGGTTGGTCTTTGGTACTATTGGTCCAGCGCCAACTACTCCATAAGGCTGGTTCAGAATCCCACATAAAAAACTTAAAGCCTTCCTGTCCCGTTCGCTGTCGGATTGCAAAACTGTTTTTGGCGCTGGGATGGACATCACTATGCGGTCCGTAATTGCATAGAATTGCATAATCAGCAAACTGTCGCACATCCACGTATTGCTGAACATTCTGGTACAGCTGCGGGTCGCGTAAGTCTGTGGTGTTAACCAGATTTTGGAGCGTATTCCAAGCGTTGATTTGTCCATCCAGGACAATTTTTCGTTTGATCGCATCCCACTCCTCTTTTTCCCCGCCATAATAAGCCGCAGCAAAACCATCATTGGCTCTTTCCGAAGGATTGTATACGCCCCAGTAGACGCCATTGATGTAGAGATGGGCGAAAATCCCCCGCAAACCATGGCCATCAGGGTCCATTTGGCGTTGCAGGTCCCGCATCAATTGATCATTGATATCCTTTCCTTCATTACGAATGATACACCCATGTAAGCCGGGGCGAAGGGC
>JBCBZF010000797.1:0-3497 GCA_039815525.1 Bacteroidota bacterium
CGGTTGGTACTCAGTATCTTCAAACACCATGATGGTGCCCGAATAGCATGCCACCCAGACCGTGCGGGTCTCTGGGTCAAAGGTTACCCCAATGGGTTTGCCATAGGTATCAATGGTTTGTACCTCTTTCATGGTTGCCGTTTCCAGCTTGGTAAGGCTGTTGCTGGCATAGTTGACCACATAGAGGAAGCGTCCTCCATCAGACATCACCATGCTACGCGGGCTTTGGCCAGTGGGGGTGGTTTTGACGACCTCCCCATTGATCAAGTCTAATTTTTTGACAGCGCCTTCACGGTCTAAGGAAACATACAGATAGCGATCATTTACTCCGAGGCAGAGGTGACGTGGCGTATCTCCAATATCGTCGATCCAGCTCAAGCTGTAGTCTGACAGCTTTAAGACGGCGATTTTGTCCTCACCCATGACGCTGATATATGCATATCGGGCTTTGGAGTCAATCACGATACCGCGAGGATATTTTCCGATATCCACTCGCTTGACTTCTTTTTGCATCTCCACATCGACCACACTTACATCCCCACTACACCAGTTGGTTACCAGAACCAGTCGATTATCTGGACTTACGGCGACATATTTGGGCACACAGCCAACCTCAATCACGGATTCGATCTTGAGACTCATGGTATTGATGCGGTAAAGGAAACCGCGATCATAATTCTTTTTGATGGCGCAATTATCGGTACCGGGATTGTCAAAACCTTTGCCGTACATACGGTAGTTGGAAATCCAGGCATACTGGCCGCTGTGGGAAAAGGCCGCTTCAACGGGGGCCCCTTCTTTGATCCCATAATATCCATCTACGCGATAGTCAGACATATTGACCTTGTCGCTGATGGTACGGACCAGATTATAGTTGCGGTCGTAAACTGAGATGCTGTGATTGTACATCATGTTCTGGGCAAAGAAACGCCCAGTGCCGGAGTGCACAATCGACTTAGGAGACAGTTTACGATTGGAGATGATTTTCCTGAGGACCAAACTCTCGTTTGGTGGAGGAATTTGGTCTGGCTCACCATTGGGATAAGTCGCCAGCGCTTGGTCTGGTATCAGTAAAAAACCAGTGAACAGGAAAAGGAACGCGAGTGGGATGCGGGTAACGGTACGAAGCATGGTGTTGGGATCCTACTTTTCGTTTAGCTTAAGACAAATTAAAAGGTTTCTTCATCACCGGGCTCGGTAGCAAGATAAACAATTTTTGATTAGACGAACTAACCAATGCAAATACAATACCTTTCTCACTGGGTGTGATAATTGGGAGGAGATGAGATGGAAAAAGGTGAGAACTAGCGAACCAATTCGTGCAGACGGATAATGGAGGGATTCATCCCTTTGATTTTGTACATAGAGGCGGCGTAGAATTCCGCTTCTTTCATACTGGGATAATCACCCAAAACCACTTTATAGGTGGTCTGATTCGCATTTTTAATGGCGTATATCCACACTTTCCCATCCCAGAAGCGGTCGTATCGTTCAACCGCAATGCGCAGTGCTTCGGTCTGGGTGTAACTCCCAACCAGGAGACCGAAAGAAGAAGGTTTCTCTTCGGTTAGCTCAAGGTTTGCGAGAGAGTATTGCGAAAAGTTTTCTACATTCTTTTTGATAAGTGGTTGGTTATCAGTATCTCCACCCCGGCTCGCCATGGCGAGTACATTTTCTGAAGCCCCTCTGCTAACAATTGCTGGGCCGGTAGGCACTTTCGGTACATTTGTAGGAGAAAGCTTACGTGCTTCTTTTTCCTGCATGCGCAAAACGTGCTGCATGGTCTCAGGTGAAACAAATCCTTCCACCCGACCACTCAGACGACCATCTGCATTGAAAAAGAGCAAACAGGGAAAGCTGTATACATTGTGCTCTCTGATCAGATTGATGTCTGCCTCATCCGACATAGCGTTTATCTGGCAAGCTAAAAACTGCGTATTCACCGCTTCTCTGATGACCTGATTGCGCCACGTCTGCCGTTTCATTTTGCGGCATTTGTGGTTTTTTTCCTGATAAAAATAGATGAAATACGGCTTCTGGCGATTTTGGGCCTCTTGCCGAACGGCATCAACCGATGATTGGAAGAGTGGTTTGACCGCCTCGGGACGGAAACCGGATAACAGGAAGGAGATGAGACAAGCGATAATGAGTATCGTCCTGGAATACATGATGCTAGGGGTGTTTCGAGCAAAAAACACTCAGTCTTAGGTATTACGAAAATACAGGAAAATCTCTAAGATGCCTGCTTTTGCCAGGTAGCTTTTCCTTTATTTTTGACTGAAACCTAACATTGAAACGAAGAAAATACGCCCACGTCACTTTTGGTGTATCAAAAAGGGACATCCTGTCCACCATCGCCACCACTTCCGCCAAGATCATTGTTCATCTTCGAGGGCAGCGTAATGGTATTGCCTTTATTGGGGTCAAAGTCGCTCATGCCGGGCATATCAGGCAGGCCACCATCATGCCAGTCAGAGAATTTACCATACTTACCGATAAACTGTAGCTTACAGGTTCCTGTGGGGCCGTTCCTTTGTTTCGCAATGATGACTTCAGCCAGTCCAATGGTCGAATTGCCTTCATCATCCGTCTCAAAGCCGTAATAATCAGGGCGGTAGAGAAAAGATACCATGTCCGCATCCTGCTCAATCGAACCTGATTCACGCAAATCACTCAATACGGGGCGCTTGTCTCCACCCCGGCTTTCCACCGCCCGGCTCAACTGGGAGAGAGCGATCACCACCACATCCAATTCCTTGGCCAATTCTTTCAGGGATCGCGAAATACCAGCGATTTCCTGTTCACGGTTGCCACTTTTGCCTGCATTACCGGACATCAGCTGCAAATAGTCGATGATGACCATGGAAATACCTTTCTCTGCTTTGAGGCGTCGGCATTTTGCCCGCAGGTCCCAGATAGAGAGGGCAGGGGTGTCATCGATGAAGATGGGCGTCTTACTCAATGACCCGATCCGGGTGATAAGTTGCTTCCACTCATAATCTTCCAGCCGCCCGGTTCGCACTTTCTGGGCATCCAGTTCAGCTTCTGATACAATGAGACGTTGGACCAACTGGACTGCTGCCATCTCCAAAGAGAAGAATGCAACCGGCTCACCAAAGCGTACGGCTGCATTACGCGCCATGGAAAGCGTAAAAGCAGTTTTTCCCATCGCCGGACGGGCTGCGACAATCACAAGGTCGGTTTTCTGCCAGCCTGCTGTCATCTTATCCAGCGCGGTGAATCCAGACGGAATCCCCGTAACACTGGTGTCTTTTCCCCGAATTTCCTCGAGACGTTCCAGGGTCTTCATCACCAGTTCCGGCATCGCCATATAGTTACGACGCAGATTGGTCTCCGACCACCAGGGAGCACACCACCCCCAAACAGGCCAGATGCCAGGCCAGCTGAAAGTGCAGGGAGTTGTTGTAGGCGTCGTAGATACCTTTATGGCCACGCCCGGTGCGAGGGGCGATAAAAAATCCACTCCATCCTGGTCC
>JBCBZF010001314.1:0-1530 GCA_039815525.1 Bacteroidota bacterium
AAAACCAAGTTTACACCAGAGTCCGTGATTGACATTCAGCGTCAAATTGGTGCAGATATCATCATGGTATTGGACGAGTGTCCGCCCTATCCCAGTGAATATGACTATGCCAAGAAGTCTATGGGTCTCACCCATCGCTGGGCGGAGCGTTGTAAAACGCATTGGCAAAATCAGCCATCTCTGTATGGCTATGAGCAAAACCTATTCCCCATCATTCAGGGAAGTTCCTACAAAGATCTGAGAACTGAATCCACTGAATTCGTGGCGGGTCTGGACCTTCCCGGCAATGCCATTGGGGGCTTGTCAGTCGGGGAGCCACATGAGATCATGTATGAGTTGACTGATTTGTCATGCCAAATCCTGCCCAAAGACAAACCACGCTATCTGATGGGCGTTGGTACGCCAGTCAATCTCCTGGAATGCATTGCTTTGGGGGTGGACATGTTTGACTGCGTCCTGCCCACCCGCAATGCCCGACACGGGCTGATTTACACCCGCGAAGGCATTCGCAACCTGAAAAACAAGAAGTACGAAAATGACTTCAGCCCACTCGATCCGGACAGCACCAATCCAATTGACCAATATTATAGCAAAGCTTATCTACGGCATCTTTTCAAGGCGCAGGAGTACTTAGCGCTCCAGATTGCGAGCATTCACAATCTGGCATTTTTTCTGTGGTTGGTGGGAGAAGCCCGCAAACATATTCTTGCGGACACATTCCATAGCTGGAAAAACGAAATGGTCAAAAAGTTGGCTACCCGTTTGTAGACGTATTTCAAGGAAATCTACAACGATTACACCACTTCCGCCACGACGAAAGTACTGCCGCCAATAAAAATAACATCATCTGGCTGAGCGGAGGCTTTAGCGGCTGCCAGTCCAGCCGCTACTGAGTCAAAACTTACCCCTTTCAGACCCATTGTTTCTGCTTTCTCCTTCAATTCATCCGCATCCAATCCCCGTGGTACGTCTGGTTTCACAAAATAATAGCGAGCCTCTTTCGGAAGCAATTGGAGGATATCAGCATGCTTTTTGTCAGAAACCATGCCCCAGACAATGTGTAATGCCTGATTGATAGCCTGAATTTGTGCCATGACAGCTTGTACGCCAGCCTCATTGTGGGCAGTATCGCACAGAATATCGGGTTGTTGACCCAATTGTTGCATTCGTCCCAGTAGGCCAGTATTCGATACCACTTTTTTCAGTCCGTTCTTCACGGCAGTCTTAGAAATGTTCCAGCCATCTTCGCGTAGAGCATCAACCGCACACAGCACCGTTCGAAGGTTTTCTGCCTGGTAGTGCCCGGACAAACCCAGTTGATACGTGTCTGTCGTCCCTGATTCATTATGCGCAAGCTGAAAAGTCTGCTCACTCATTGATTGTGCTATTTTTTTGACACTGAGCAACTCATCCGCAAAAAAAAGGGGCGCCTCTTCTACCCCTGCTTTGGCCAAAAAAACCGGACGGGTCTCTCTATCGCTTTCGCCGATGATCACAGGGGTAAAACGTTTGATGATCCCTGCTTTTTCG
>JBCBZF010000854.1:0-3223 GCA_039815525.1 Bacteroidota bacterium
GCGTCCCCATTACTGAGAGCTACAAACTCTACAGCGTCTTGCACGACCAGAATACACCGGTCGAATTCATCGGCCATCATCATCGACACCTCACGGGAACCGGACTACTATTTTTCACTAGCTAAAGGACTTACGAATGAAACATTGCAACATGCTATTCAAGTACTATGCGGTGCTGATTTTGGGCGTTTTTGGGACCATCAGTCTCTTTGCCCAGGGTACGGTAACAGGTACGATTACAGACGAAGGAAACCAGCCATTGGTTGGTGCAAATGTGGTGGTTGAAGGCTCGCTCATAGGAGCCAGCACCGATGCAAATGGTCAATACCTCATCACTGTACCAGCTGGAAATCAAACCCTGCTGGTAACCTATTACGGATTTGCCACCCAACGGATCACGCTGGAAGTGGCGGATAAAGGCACTTACACCAAAGATGTCGTGATGGCAACAGATCAGTTGGCACTGGACGCCGTGGTCGTTACCGGCACATTTGGGAGTCGCTCCCAAAAAGTCTCCCCTCTGTCTATTTCCTATATCGATGCCTCCGGCTTACAAAAGCTATCAGCCAATTCTCAGGCTGACATCTTGCGGACGGTTCCTGGCATCACCGCCGAAGGGGGTGGTGGTGAAGTAGCCAGTAATATCTTTGTGCGCGGTTTGCCATCCGGTGGTCAATATCAGTTTACTCCATTACAGGTAGATGGGATGCCCGTTTTGAGTACATTCGGTCTCAACTCTTCTGCCCACGATGTCTATTTCCGCAATGACATCGGGATCAAAAGCCTTGAATTTGTGCGGGGTGGTGCCTCTACCCTATTTGGTGCGGGATCGGTAGCTGGTATCATTAACTACACCAGTGCGACCGGTGGACCGATTTCTGACAACAAAGTACAATTTGAGTGGGCCAATGGCGGACGGGCCAAAATGGATTTCCTCGCTTCCGGACCAATCAACGAGAATACCTTTTATGCTTTTTCAGGCTTTTATCGCTATGATGAAGGACCATTGGAAACGGGCTTGTCAACGCGTGGATATCAGATTCGGGGGAATCTGAAAAAGTATTTCAATGAGGGCAAAAGCTCATTCACAATCTCTGGTCAGTTGATCGATGACAATGTGCAGTTTTATCTCCCCTATCCACTTGACAATACCGGCGAAAATCGTGAGCGGCCTGTTGGAAATGATGGAGAAACAGTTTTCACCACGCTGACAAGCCAGGCAACAGACTTTTCTTTTGACACCCCAAACGGCCGCTTTGAAAGCCCAATCGGAGATGGTGTCACCACCAATGGCGGTTTTGTCATGATGAATCTGGACCATGCTTTCGGCGACAACTGGCGCCTCACCTCAAAGGTAAAAGCAGCGAATTATGATCATTGGTTTAATCTCTTCCTGGATGGAGATGGCATCGTCAACATTCCGGAGACACAAAGCGAATATCTGAGTCGTCAGGGTCTGCCGGCCGACGCAATGCTGACCTACGTCGACAACGGTGATCCCCTGGCGGCCAATGATTTGCTCTTCCAAAATCGTGTCCTGGATCGTCAGCGTCCGATGGAAGAAATGGTCGGTGAACTCAACCTGACCAAGAAAGTCAATGGCCATCAGCTCACCATTGGTACTTTTTTATCTGATACACGGGCCGAAGACAACAACTGGATCTGGAATTATCTTGGTGATTTCCGCAATGCGCCACGCATGGTCGGCCTGACCTATACCGATTCGACCGGCAATGATGTGGTTTTCTCCAATAATGGCTTTATCGACGGAAGACAAACCTCCAATCGCTATCATCAGAGCACCAAAAGCGCGATTTATATCGCTGATGAATACCAGGGTGAACGCTTCAATTTCGACATCGGTCTGCGTTGGGAAAGAGCGCAGGGGGTAATTGTCCGTGAAACGGGTGTCGGCAGCAACAGCTTCCAGAAAGGAAGTGTCTCGGCTTCTGACTTTGCCATCGCGCTGGCCGGCCTCTACAAACTCAATACCTCAACCAACATTTATGCAAATGCTTCCAAAGGCTATTTCTTCCCGGAATTACGAGGCGTAGCATTTTCTGAGCCAGGTGTTCCCCAAAGCTATGAGCCGGAAGGCATTTTGCAGGCGGAAGCAGGTGTGAAGTATGGTAAAGGAAAATTTGCCGGTACCGCCGCACTCTTCATTGTTGCCTTGAATGATCGTCGCAGTGTGGACTTCGTCAATGATGGCATGGGAGGCGTCTTTGAAGAAGTTTCTTTCCAAAGCACCCGTACATTTGGTTTCGAAGGAACCTTTAACCTCAATCTGACCTCCGGATTGAATCTCTTTGGTAATCTGACCCTTCAGGATCACGAATTCACCAAGGTGGAAAACAATCCTGAACAGGTCGGCAATCGTTTGCGTCGGCAACCAAATGTGATGGGGATGCTTGGACTCTCTTTCAATAAGAACAACATCGACTTTGACCTGTCCAGCAATTATCTGGGCAGTAAATTTGCCAATGATGCCAATTCCGTTGAACTGGATGCAATCAACATCGTCCGCCTGTCTGGTGGCTACACATTTGACCTCCGTAAAGGTCAGAGTCTTAGCCTTGGCCTGTCAGTCTTCAATCTGCTGGACAATGCTGGCATTACGGAAGGCTCACCAAGACAAGCAGGTGGTCAGCCTGGAGATGGACCGTTTTTTGTTGGACGTCCGATTCTGCCAAGACGACTCTTCCTGCGGGCAGCATTCGACTTCTAAACCATTATTTTCCTGAAATATCAGGGAGGCTGATACCAAGAATGCAAAGACACCCAGAACGATCGTTCTGGCCTAGCTTAGGCGCAAAGTTGTTCTTATTTGATGTTCATCACTTTGCGCCTTTGCTTCTTTGCGTTCATCCTCCAATATCCGACACATACACACTCCTCCCTTTCAAGGAATTAGACATGAATTTCCCGGAAACGCTTCTCTCTCCTGCTCATCATATCCTGCTTAGCAACTGGAAAGATGGTTTTACCATCCCTGCCAGCAAACTGTATCCTTTCCAGTGGAACTGGGACTCTGGCTTTGTCAGCATCGGGCATAGCTACCAAAACCTGGAATACGCCATGCAGGAGTTGGCGACACTTTTCTCTGGACAATGGGCCAATGGCATGGTCCCACACATCATTTTCCACAACGAAAATGAGAAGACATACTTCCCGAATCATGAATTCTGGGAAACCACTGTCAATCCTGGTGCGCCTCAAAAGC
>JBCBZF010000188.1:0-8496 GCA_039815525.1 Bacteroidota bacterium
CAGCGCCTGGTGGTCAGCATGAAGGATGAACTGGAAAAGATCAAGGAACAAGTACTCAACATCGTTTGACCGCTTGCTTGTTGGATAACTGATCTTTTCGGCGAAAGTGATCCTTCCAGGGCGGATTGTAAAGCAATCCATCAGACAAACAAATGTCATCACTTTCTTCTTTACATGTCAACCGTAAAACTGGCTCTCAATGAAAACGCGCCTCACTTCCGTTATCTACAGCCTCGCAATTGGGTTTTTGTTGATGCTCAACGCTTGCACGGAAGACTTTGAGGTAAATGCTCCCTACCAGGATATATGGGCAGTGTATGGCGTGCTCAATCAAAACCGTGATGTTCAGACCATTCGTGTCAGCAAAGCATTCCAGCCAGAGAGCAATGCCTTTACCTTTGCGCGGGAAAATGATCTCAGCGTCAAAGGTCTTCAGGTACAGCTGCTTGGTAATGGCAAAGTCTACATGGCTCGTCAAGTAGACAATCTCCCCAAAGACAGCACCCGAGGGACTTTTTTCCCTACCATGACCGCCTACCAGTTCGATACCCACGCAGATGACCGATTGGTGGAAGGTGAAATCTATACGCTGGAAATCAGAGATCCAGCCGACAGCAGTCTATTCCTCTCTGCACAAACCCGTATCCCCCCCCAGCCGGAACTGCTCAATCCCACCATTATTGGTCGCTTCACCGATCAATGCCTGATTCCACTAGAGTTTGAAGATTCTGTGCAGGTGATTTTTAAAGAAAAGAGAAAAGAGGTAATTGGTCTCGCCGCTGGCTATGAAGTAAGCGTCAATTTTTCATTCACAGCCAATGGACAGGACCGAAATTATCAATTTGGCCCCACCAAAATCTTCGATGAAAGCACTGGTTGCGGTGCCGGAGGTACAGGGGTTGTATGCTACGAAATCGGCAATGGTGCGGTTATGCGTGGCATGCAAGCCGCTTTCCGTGATACCACGCTTGCATACAGCTATCAGGCCTTCCCGACCTGTGGCGTACCTGGCGATTTAACCAAAGCCATCGAAGTACGGGTTACGGCTGTCGACACCTTTTTAACCCGCTACATCCTCGCCAATAATCCTGCCTTTACCAGTTTTAATACTGTCCGCCGGGAATATACCAATGTGAGCGGGACGGAAAGAGCGGTGGGAATCTTTGGCTCCGTCGCTTTCGATCAGGTTCCCGTCTCCATGACGGCTTGTGGAGAATATCTTTTAGGACTGAACCCTTTTAATCCACCGGGGAATTGTAATTAAAAAGGGAAGCATTGCTGCTCCCCATTTTCTTCTAACAAAGCGTGTTGCGCAAACTTATTGCGTCAAGCGCTGAATATTCGCACCCAGCGCATTGAGGCGATGCTCAATATGCTGATAGCCGCGATCAATCTGTTCGATGTTAAAAATCTTGGAGGTCCCTTCTGCCGACATGGCAGCAATCAACAAGGCAACTCCAGCCCGAATGTCAGGACTGGTCATGGAAATGGCCCGCAGACGTTGTTTACGTTCCAGCCCGATGACCGTGGCGCGGTGTGGATCACAGAGAATAATATTCGCCCCCATGTCAATCAGTTTGTCCACAAAAAAGAGGCGGCTCTCAAACATCTTTTGATGAATCAGGACCGAGCCTTTACACTGTGTTGCCAACACTAGAACGATACTCAGCAAATCCGGTGTAAAGCCAGGCCAGGGATGATCTGAGATGTGCATGATGCCACCGTCAATGAAGGTTTCTATTTCGCATAAATCCTGTTCATGCACCAGGATATCATCTCCTTCGATTGACAATTTTACGCCCATCCGGCGAAAGGTTTCGGGAATGATCCCCAGATATTCAACACCGGCATTTTTGATGCGCAGATTGCTATTGGTCATAGCAGCCATCCCGATAAAGCTGCCCACCTCAATCATGTCCGAGAGCATGCGGTGTTCAGTACCACCCAACTCCTCTACTCCTTCTATGGTCAGGAGGTTAGAACCAATGCCTTCGATTTTGGCACCCATGCGGACCAGCATATTGCACAATTGCTGTAAATATGGTTCGCAGGCAGCATGGTAAATCGTTGTCTTACCTTCAGCAAGGGAAGCGGCCATCACCAAATTGGCGGTACCGGTAACCGAAGCCTCATCCAACAACATATAGGTTCCTTTGAGTCGGCCGTTGGCATCAACCCGGTAGATACCGGCCTGATTGTCATAAGCAAAACTTGCCCCCAATTGCTGGAAACCCCAAAAGTGCGTATCCAGGCGGCGGCGGCCGATTTTGTCGCCTCCTGGGCGAGAGATAGCAGCTTGCCCAAATCTGGCCAGCAAGGGTCCGACCAGCATGATGGAGCCACGCAGTCGACCGGCACTTTTGCGAAAATCTTCGCTGGACAAATAGTCAAGATCGACTTCGTCTGCTTGAAAGCGATATGTGTCATCAGCCAATTGCTCAACTTTGACGCCCATGGCGCGCAAAATGTCGATCAGCCGGTTGACATCAACGATGTTGGGGATGTTGCTGATGGTGACCGCTTCAGCGGTGAGCAAAGGGGTGCAGAGAATCTGCAGGGCTTCATTTTTGGCCCCTTGAGGGGTGATTTCTCCGGAGAGGCGGTGTCCGCCCTCAACGGCAAAATATTCCATTTGGCGTATGAGTGAAGGGGTGGAAGATGCAATCAATGTTTTCATGCTTTGAACCTACGCAGCAGTTGCCCACTGGATATGGCGTTTCCCGGAAGTGAGGGTATTGCATGAAAAAGCGGGGGAATTGAGGGGAAATACGTTGGAAAGCAAAACTGCCAGCCAGATTCCAGACATGCTGTAATTTCGCAGGCATGTGCAAGAGTCGGACGGGCAGTTGACAGACCATAGAGGGAAAATCAGTGATAGTTTTTCCGCTTATGATTGTTGTTACGCTTCTTGCGCTTTTTCTTTTTGTTGTTGGTACTGATATATGCAGAAGAGTGGTTCCGGAAATGATGCGGGTGCTGGTTCTGTGTAGACACCTTGACAAACACAATGCTATCCGGCTCAATGATCAATTTCCCTCGGGAAATTTCTTTGATATGCTCTGAAATCACAATCTCGGCCGTGGAATCACGATCAATATTGTGCAAAGCTTGACGCATGGTATTGGCGATGAGATTGACGTAGGCCGTTTTTACTTCGCCTTCTTCCATCTCAATCGCTTTCTGGATCATCAGATCGATATTTTTTCCATACTGACGGAAACGTGGCCGTCCCCGGTAATACCCCATTGGTTCTACCTTTTCGGCTTTGACTTCCTTGGTGGGTAATTCATAGGGCGCATCGATGTCCAGTTCGTATTCTCCAATCAATGCGAGATGATCCCACAGTTTTTGCCAGTAATCTTCATTGTCTTTTAAAGCCGGATTCAGGCAAGACATGATTCGGACTATTTCTCCTGCAGCCCAGTTGCGTTGATCACGGCTATCGACCGTACGCATATAATCAACCAATCCCTGGACATTACGTCCGTATTCGCGGAGCTTGAGCGGCTCGTCCGAAATTTTGTACTTATTCATGTTAATTATTCAGCATAATCTCCAACTGCTTCATTTCCCTCTTGCCGGAGGACCCGGTGCATTCACAAGAATAGGAGATTGTTTGGAAGGAAATGCAAATGAGGTTGGTAGTATTACAAATGACAGAAAAATTCGGTTCTCAATCAAGTTAAATTCTTGGTTTCAGAGAACATAATGGCTCTTAACCAACGATTTGGAGCTTTGCATATTTCAATAACAGCACTCTTTGGCCTTTATCCTGAAAGAAAACGGTTGCCTTCTTTCCGCCGCCATCTCCTTCTACCGCAACAACTTTGCCAGTGCCAAATTTCTGGTGATACACCTGAAGGCCAGTTTTAATCTCAGAAGGGTCGGCTGCTTCAAAAGCAGGCTTTATACTTCTACGAGCCGCAGACATTGGGGTTAGGTTGCGTTTATTGGCAACGGCTGATCTCCGGCTGGCCACTGGTCCCCGCGCAGCGGCACGGTCGACCACTGCCCGACTGCGTTTGAGGTACTGATCCTCCAGTTCAAACAGGAATCGACTGGGTTCGTTAAACTGCAGATTGCCAAAGCGGTAGCGCGAACGGGCATGAGTGAGCACCAGGCTTTTTTCTGCCCGGGTAATGGCGACATAAAACAATCGACGCTCTTCTTCCAGATCCGCGCGCGTCTCCATCGCCATTGCTGAAGGGAAAAGATTCTCCTCCATCCCAACCAGAAAGACAGACTTAAACTCCAAACCTTTGGCAGAGTGGATGGTCATGAGGGTAACGTAATCTGTGTTTTCTTCTTCTTTATCAGCGTCGGTAAAAAGTGAAATATCGGCCAGAAAGCTTTCCAGACTTACATCATCCTGATCAGGATCTTCTGTGAATAATTGCGCCGCATTCATCAATTCCTGCACATTCTCCCAGCGACTCAGGCTTTCAGCAGATTGGTCCCCATGCAAATCTTTGAGGATGCCGGAGTGTTTGGCAATGTGGCTGGCCGCTTCGTAGGCATCACCATTTTTGGCCACAACTGCAAAACTGCGGATCATGGTCACAAAATCGGAGACTTTGTTCTGCACTCGCTTGTTCAAAGGTGTCTGATTGATCGCAGTCAGGACCTCCCAGAACGTCAGATTATTCTGGTCTGCGAGTACCGTCAGCTTCTCAATCGTGGTTTTCCCAATGCCGCGGGTAGGATAATTGATGATACGTCTGACCGCTTGTTCATCCTGCGGATTGACAGCCAGGCGCATATATGCGATGACATCTTTGATCTCTTTCCGCTGATAAAAAGACAAGCCACCAAAGACTTTGTATGGCACACCAACCCGGCGCAATTCATCCTCCATGGCCCTTGATTGCGCATTGGTTCGATAGAGAATGGCAAAATCCCGATTGAACAAGGTGCGCATCTGCTTTTGTTCCCGCAGCATGCTGGAAACACGTTTTGCTTCATCCTGCTCACTGTTTGCCTCGATCAATTCAATCAGTTCACCCGATTCATTTTCGGTAAAAACCCGTTTGGGAATCTGGTCTTTGTTCTGTTTGATGATCGAATTGGCGGCATTGACAATGTTCTGGGTGGAGCGATAGTTTTGCTCGAGTTTTAGCACCTTGGCATCAGGATAATCCTTTTGAAAATTGAGGATATTCTCAATGTTGGCCCCTCGAAAAGCATAAATACTTTGCGCATCATCACCAACCACACAAATGTTTTGATAGGCAGCGGCCAGCATTTTGACCAGGACATACTGAGCATGATTGGTGTCCTGATACTCGTCCACCATGATGTAGCGAAAACGGTGCTGGTATTTATTGAGGGTGTCTGGATGGGACTTAAACAGGACAATGGGCTTGATCAATAAATCGTCAAAGTCCATCGCATTGGACTTAAACAGCCTGATTTCATATTGCTTATAGATCTCAGCAACCTTGCGGTTGAAGTCGTCATAGGCATGCTCCGCCAGTTCTTTCGGCGCAATCAGGCGGTTTTTTGCCGCACTGATGGTATTGGCAATGACCTTTGGTTTATAGACTTTGTCATCCAATCCTTTCTCCTTGACCAGGGTCCGGACCAGCTTTTGCGCATCGTCAGAATCGTAGATCGTATAAGAGGAAGTATAGCCCAACTTTTCTGCTTCAATCCGGAGAATACGAGAGAAAATAGAGTGAAAAGTCCCCATTACCACACTTTTCCCTGCCGGGCCGATCAGGTGAAAGATTCGTTCTTTCATCTCTTTGGCAGCTTTGTTGGTAAAGGTCAGGGCCAGTAGCTCCTGCGGATCCGCCAATCCCTGGTCTAAGATAAAAGCAAGTCGATACGTCAGCACCCTGGTTTTCCCACTCCCCGCACCAGCAATGACCATATATGGTCCCTCCAGACTGGTAACGGCGGCGCGTTGGGCGTCATTCAGATCATTCAGAAAGTTCATGTTCCGGGCTTGTTTGCAGTTGACGATATATCACTTCTGACAATGTTGCCGAAGGAAAAGACTGTACGCCATACTGCTACCGCAAATGTAGGCAGAAATTAGGAGATTTGCTTTAGGATAAACAATGAGACATAAACGAAAAAAGCGGCGCACTTTCGCACGCCGCTGCATGATGTTGTATCATATTTGCCCGACTATTTAGCGATCGGACCGGGCAAAACTTTCTTTTCCTTTGGAGATCTCAACGGACATGCTGTCCCGTAAAATCTTGGTCAGGGTCGAATATGGACCCACCACGACTTCTTTATCCGCATCAATCCCATCCCGAATATGGATGTAGGTGTCATCACTGATCCCCGTTTCAACTGGCACTTCTTTCACCTTTCCGTTGTTGAAAGTAAAAACGACCTCTTGCTCGGTATCATCATCCTCATCATCTTTTTTCGCTTTCCGCAAGGTCACTGCCTGAATCGGTACCGTAACGACATCTTTCTCTTCACGGGTAAATACCTCAACCACTGAAGTCATTCCCGGCCGGAAAGGACTCTCATTTTTGACCATGATTTCCTTATCCTGAAAAATCTCTGGGTTTTTATAGGATTTAGGATTGATTTTCACTTTTACCTCAAAATTGGTTACCTGATCAGTGGTCGCCATTCCAGCTACGGTAGCCGAATATGCAATCTCAGTGACCTCCCCATAAAACTTTGCATCAGGGAAAGCATCCACTTCCACCTGAGCAGAATCACCGAGATTCACATTGACAATGTCGTTTTCGTTGATTTCTACTACTACTTCCATCGCTGACAGATCCGCAATTTTGAGAATCTCTGTCCCCGACATCATACCAGTTCCGACGACACGCTGGCCCAGTTCGACGTCCAGCAAAGTAATGGTGCCGTCCATGGTGGCGTAAATATTGGTTCGATCCAGATTCTGGCGGGCTTGCTTCCGGGTAGCCTCAGCAGAACGGACTGCATAATAAGAAGATTGCACATTGAATTTGGCGCCTTCATATTGCGATTTGGAGACATTGTATTGCAGCTGGGCATTTTCGAATTCTACCCGCGAAATCACTTTGTCTTCAAATAGCTTTTTGGTCCGGTTGAGGTTGACCGAATCCTGCATCAGGGTAGCGTGCGACTGACTGGCCGTCGCTTTGGCTTGCAAATAAGTCGCCTGAGCCCGATTGAGGGCCGCTGCCGCCTGTTCCAATTGCGCACGATAATCATCGGGGCGGATGGTTAGCAACAGGTCTCCTTTTTTGACTTTTTGCCCTTCCTGAATGGGAAGAAACACGACTTCACCAGACACGTCCGGTGCCACTGGCACTTCAATGGTTGGCTGAATCACGCCGGACTCAGAAACCCGTGCATAGATGGAGCGCACTTCAGAATTTTCGGTTTGTACCTTGATGCCATTCCGCTTACAGGCCGAGCCTGCCAGCACCAGAAAACAGGCGCACAACAGCATCACAGGGTGGATCATCCGATTGAACATGGTTTAGATGGTAGATGGTTCGAGTGGTTGAGGAAGGCGAAAGAACCCTTAGAATCCGATGGGTTTGCCCTGATAGAAGTCCAGCACTTTCTGCCGGAAGATGTAGGTATATTTGGTTCGGACCAGATCAAATCGTGCCCGGTTGAGATTGTTCTTGGCCAACAAGAAGTCTACAGAATTGACCAATCCGAGGTTGAATTGTTTTTCGGTATTATCAAATGTAATCTGCAGAGCATCAATTTGCTTGGTAATGGATTCATAGCTGCTCCAGGCATTCTGGGCGTCAACATAAGCTTGCTGAATGGTTTGCCGTAGATTTTGACGGGCAATCTGCGCGCTGTAGTCAGCATTCTCAATGTTAATCTGCGCGCGCTCAATCCCAGATTTTACCTGACGGCGGTTATAGATGGGCACATTGAGTCCCAGACGAAGTGAACCACCCAGATTGCTTGAAAGTTGGTTTCCAAAAGAGGTTCTAACACGTCCTTCCGAAGGAATCACCAATTCCGCGGGCTGGTCGTTAATGACAACCGGCAAACCTGGTCCAAGTGTAAAAACACCATTTCCTTCCGTCCGCAGGCTTGAATAACCAGATCCGATGGTGGTGGTCAAATCGACAGTAGGGAGGCGATTGGCTTCAGCAATTTCTTTCCCTAGTTCTGCGCTTTGCTTACGCAAATCTGCCGCCCGCACAGAAGGCTGATTGTTTTCAGCAAAATCAATCACATCACTCAGCGAAACAGCCAGTGGCCCTTCGGGATCTGGCAGCTCTGGCTTTTCAATCATAAAGCTACTGGAAGGCTCGATGTTCATATTCTGTTGCAAAAAGAGCAGGTCAATGCTTAGCTGGTTCTCAGAGTTGACCAGGGTTCGCTCCTCTGTGGCAATTTGCGATTCGAGCTGGATCAAATCGGCCTGTGCCAGTGAACCGGCTTTGACCAATTTTTCAGTGCGCGCATATTGTTCACGGGTTGATTCCAATTGCAGGCGGGCACTTTCTACTGTTTCCAGATCTGATAAAACCTGCAGATAGGAAGTGGTAATGTTCAACGCGAGGG
>JBCBZF010000346.1:0-6512 GCA_039815525.1 Bacteroidota bacterium
AGACCTTAATGTCACCGGATACGATCGGGTCAAAATCAGCTTTATGTGTCATATCAATGACGACACCATCTCCAAAACACCATTCCAAAGGGACTTCATCGATGGTTTTCGCTCGCCTACCCATGGAAGTCGGTCCATAGTGCCAGGGGGCATCAAGATGGGTGGTGGCATGTACGCCCATTTTTCTGATTTCATCATCTGCCCAGCCTGCAAACTTCTGTGGGAATAAGCGAAAAGGTAAACCTAACAAGCGAACCAGCCATCTTGATTTTCGGTGAATCTTATGCTCGATTTTTACTTTCATGAAGAAAGGATCACCTGCATTGTATTGGATGGTCTTAGAGAGGTCAATGATGTGGCTCATTTCTGTCGATGTTTTCCTGGGTCCCAGTTGGCGGCGAGATGATCACTGGCAAACTGAAATGGTTCATCTTCCAGTTCAGTTGCCATGGAATCATTCCAGCGGTTCAAAAAACCAAAGACGGCCACCGTCGCTGCGATTTCGACGATCTGGGCTTCCGTGAAATATATCCGCAATTGTTGATGGTGGGTCTCTGCAACCTGATTGGGCACACTGCCCGCCGCCATGGCAAAATCGAGGGCGGCCTTTTCCTTTTCAGAGAAAAGTGGCGACGATTTGTATTCCCACAATGCCTGAATTTTCTCGACTGAAACACCATTTCGATGTGCGGTATGGGCAGTATGCGCCTGACAATATCTGCATCCAGCTGCATTGCTGGCAACGTTTGCGATCATATCCTTCAGATAGGCTGGCACCTCCTGATGGGATGCTTGTATGGCTTGCATGGTCCACTTCAGATTTTTGAGGAAAATCCTGAGACCGGTCCAAATAGATGTTTCTGAATTGGAAAAACCTTTGATATTAGCGTAGAGCATAGAAAAGGAACCCAAAATACTGGGCTTGGCAGCCATGCGGTGTAAACTATTGGGAACAAATCCCATCCCTTTCAAAGCTTCTGTGTATATGATTTCCTGCTCTTTCATTTATCCAATTGTATTGCTTAAAGAACCAATGCCTTCTACTTCCAGACGAATGTTGTCTCCGGCTTGCAGCATGATACCATTTTCGATGCCAGTACAGCCAGGAATGGTTCCAGAACCAAATAACTCACCGGGATGAAGTTGCTCCTCCCAGGATGCATAGGCAATGGCTTCCTGAAACGAATATCGTTTTCCTTTGGTATCAGTAGAGACGATGCTTTGCCCATTGATGATGACTTCTACACTGAGCTGGTCCAATTTGTCGATCAAGGCGTTTTTACTGGTGATCACGGCTGAAATAGCACTACCGAAGTTCTTGGTCTTCATGGGACCAAAGCCACTTCTCATTTCATCCAATTGGACATCACGGGCAGAAAAGTCATTCAGAATGACAAAGCCTCCTATGGCATCCTCTACCTCCTCGATAGATGCGTTTTTAAGCGGCTTGGTAATGACTGCGCCTAGTTCTAATTCGTAATCCAGCTCTTTGGTATAAGACGGAATGGAAATGCGATCGCCTTCTGAATAGACATTCAGGTGATTGCCCAAATAATAAATGGGATGTTGGTAAAACCTTTTGTGCGGTTTGAGTTTGGGAAATGGCGGCCCGATCATTCTTTCCCAGGCTGATACAAGCGGAAACAGATGGGGCATGTATTTTTTGACAAATCCTCTGGCCGCATCTATGGCATGTTTCTCATACAGCATAAAATCCCGATAGGCAGTCGGGCGAAAGGGAATGATATCCTGAAGCTGTGATGCCTGAGCTGTAGTCTGAACAAGCTCAGCAATCTCAGCTTTACTTTTGTCCAGGAGGTGCAGCAGGTCTAAACTGTGGTCGAGGCTGTGCCATTGTCCATCCAGTTCCGCGACAATGCATGTTGTATTGCTGTGATCCTGAAGTTTTCTAAATCTCATGTGGGCCAGGGGACAACTTACTCTATCAAAATGGCAAAGTAATCGCCTGCCTGATCAATGTCATTTACATTTGTTGATTGCGGATCGAGACATTGATTCTCGAAAGCTGGGTGGTGGTGATTCCCAGATAACTTGCGATGTGAAATTGGGGGATCTCCTGAATGATGTCCCGATATTCTTCAACACATTTGAGGTATCGGTCTTTTGCAGACAGCGTGAGAAAATCATATTCCCGAATCGATTTTTTCTCGAATAAGTGCAACAAGACCTTCGTCTGGATGGCGCGGAGTTCTGGATAGCGATCCAGGCTGTCGGTGATCAGTTCGATTGGCCACTCAATGATGCTAGTTGAAGTGATTGTCTCAATGAAATGTGTGGCCGGTTCTGCCAGATTGGGGTTGCCAAGTAAGAAGCTTGGCGAGGAGAGAAAGACTTTGTTCCATTCACGACCAGATTCATCAATATCATAAATGCGCATGATGCCTTCGGCCAGGAAGCCCAGCTTTTTTGAGTGAGCGTCTTTGTGGAAGTAAATGCTCCCTTTGGGGAGATCCCGCATCTGCATTTTCTCTTTGAGATGAACCAGCAAAGGATCTGGTAATTGCCCCAAAGTCTCTAAGTATGTCTGTAGCTGTTGAAATGGGGGCATATTGATGCGCTTGGTCAGGTAATCGATTTAAGCTTCCGACTCCTGTACAAGAGAAATTTATGCTTTTTTCGACAATACTGCTCTACAGTCCTTTTCTCTGGCCGGCGAAATATAAAATTGATCAGAATTCAGAATGGATTTATGATCAGTGTGTTGGTCAATGAAAGGCATGACTTCAGATTCGAAAATAAACAGCCATTGGCTGGTGGAGGCATACAATTCGGCTTCATCACCGTCCCGGATTGTTGGTGTTTTGATACGCGCAATGGCCAGGTACTGATCATTATACACATTCCCGATTTCTGCATCAAAGTAGACAATGTTGATGTCGTAAAACCCTGTGCCGAAGTTTTTGTATTCAAAGAAAATAACCACCGATAGATCATGGTCGAATTCTTTGACCAGCCGCTTGGACGTTTTGGTATGCCTGCCAAATCCCTGATCCAGGAAGAACGGTAAAATCCTCTCTTTGAAGAGACGGTCAAATCCTTTTTTACGATCCTTACTGGTGAATGGCATCATCAGTGTTTTTACTCAATGGTTCCCACCAATCTTGTCCCGCGTCCGGTCTGATCCTGAAGCCGATCGCCAAGCTCCGCTCTGATGCTGTCGCCCAGTACCATGATTTCCTGGACAATCTCAGGATGGGCCGCTGCCACATCCGTGGTCTCACTGATGTCTGTTGATAAATCGTAGAGCGCAATTTGGTTGACGGTTTTATGTGAATAATCAACTGGAAGACCATCTTTACCACCTTCTTTTCCATCCAAAGTTCTGTATTGATGTGGGAAATAGAGTTTCCATTTCCCATACCGAATGCCATGCAACTCATTGACATGGTAATAAAAGTAGTATGCCTCTTGTGGAGACACTTGTGTCTTGCCCGTCCAAATGTCCCATACATCCTTCCCATCAATCTTTTTTGGCGGCAATTGTGCATTAGTGAGCGCAGCAATGGTGGGAAGAATGTCAATGGCCATCATGGGAACATCAATTTCTTTTCCGGCCGGGATCTGTTTGGGATAGCGGATGATGCACGGCTCCCTTTGCCCGCCTTCCCAGGCGGTTCCTTTCCCTTCGCGCAGGGGATGCGCACTGCCAGCGTGTTCGCCATAACTGAGCCAGGGACCATTGTCCGAGGTAAAAATGACGATGGTTTCTTCATCCAGATTATGCTGTTTCAGACTCGCCAATATCTCACCTACTGACCAATCAATTTCCATGATCACATCTCCATACAGCCCGCGTGCAGATTTTCCTTTGAACTTATTCGAAACAAACAAAGGTACATGGGGCTGAGGATGGGCGATATAGAGAAAAAATGGCGCTTCTTTGTGCTGTTCAATGAATGAAACCGCTCTTTCTGTGATCTGGGTAGTGAGTTGAGATTGGTCAGTGAGGGTATCAATGATCTGTTCATTTTCAAATAATGGAAGGGGCCCAAAGTCAAATACCGGACCTTGTTGTGGATGGAGTGGCCACATGTCATTTGAATATGGAATGCCAAAATATTCATCAAAACCCTGCCGGGTAGGCATAAAGTCGGGATCATCACCTAAATGCCATTTGCCGAACATGCCTGTAGAGTATCCGATGGATTTGAGCATTTCTGCCAGCGTGGTTTCCGATAGATGCAGACCATGCTTGCTGTCAGGCATCAAGGCTCCGTGTATACCCAAACGATTGGGATAACAACCAGTCAGAAGGCCTGCTCTGGACGCTGAACAAACGGGCTGGGCGGCGTAAAAATCAGTCAGTCTGATGCCTTCTTTTGCCATCTTGTCCAGATGAGGGGTTTGAATATCAGGTGATCCATAACAGCCTACGTCCTCGTATCCCTGATCATCGGTAAAAATGATGATGACATTGGGAGGAGGGGGAGCGCCTGTCTCCTTACGTGGTCCTGAACAAGCGCAGATCAGTACAGAGAAGAAATATAGTAGTAGCCAGTTTTTGATCATGATTTTCGGGAGCCCGTGTCTAGTAGGTCAAAAATATAAGATAAATCGCGATTGATTTTGGAGATTCTCCCAATCAATCGCGATTCTTTTCCTGCCAATAGCTCAGGTACACGTACACACCCGCTATGATCAGACTCGTATCAGAGAGCAGAAGAAGGAATCAGATTCTTCTGCATATCAGGATGTTTGGCAACGAAGGCTTCCAGCACTTTGAAGAAGTTTAGGATATCCTGCTCTGAGTTGCCTGCGTTTATGGCCACAAAGCGGACAAAGGTATCAGCTTGGAAAGAGCCAAAGCCGACTACGGCTGCCTGGTGCTTGTATAAGGCAGTACAGAGTATTTTGGGGTCAATGCCTTTGTAGTTGAAGCAAACTGATATAGAATCCTCGAAGCTGTACAATTGATAATCCGGATGCTTCTCGACGTACTCTCGCGCAACTTTTCCCAATTGAAACAGATGATCGACCATCTTCTCAAGTCCACTTTTTCCAATGGATTTCCACAAAGTCCAGAACTTCAGAGCATCATTTCTCCGTCCACACTGAAAGGAGGTTTTACCCAGGTTGAAATCATCACCATCGGTCTGGTATAAGTAGCTGGCGTCATTGCTGAATGATTGGTGCAGGTGCTTTTTATCCCGTACCAGAATAATGGAACAGGTCAAAGGAGTACCGAGCATCTTATGTGCATTGTAGCTGAAGGAATTAGATCGTTCCATGCCCTGAACCAGATGCTTATATTTTTCACTGAAAATGACTGACCCACAATAGGCTCCATCGACATGTAGCCAGAGCTGATATTTTTCACATATATCCGCAAGCGCGTCAACGGGATCAAAGGCTCCTAAAACAGTGGTGCCAGCAGTTGCATTGACGTAAGTAGGAGTGAAACCATCTTTTAGATCCTGTTGGATCTGTGCTTCCAGTTTCCCTGGTTGCATCCGGCCCTTGGTATCGGTTTCGATGTAACGGACATTGTCCCGTCCAATCCCGGCAAAGCTGGCGTTTTTGGCATTGGAATAATGTGATTCAGCCGAAGTGTAGGCAATCAGCTTTTTTGTGGCTCCCTGATGGCGAAAGTCCGGATCTTTGGCATCGCGGCCCATGACAAGTGCCATATAATTGCTCATGGAGCCGCCGGTCGGGAAAGTACCATTGCTCTGTGGGCCATAACCAATCAAGTCACAGGATTTTCGGATAATGGCTTGTTCTATCCCAACCTGAGGCCCAGCGACTTTGTAGGTGTACATACTGTTGTTGAGCATGACTGCCAGGAGATCTCCCAAAACGGCTTTACTCTGTCTGCCACCGAATAATTGGTTGAAAAAGAGATTGGTGGCGGTTTTTGGCGTTGCCGCCAGGACCTCTGCTAAAGTCGATCGAAAAGCATGATCTACTGTGGGGTGCTCTGGAAGGGAAAGATCCAGGGTCTCATATAGTTTATTGGCCTCAATCCGCTTTGCGACAGGATGGGTCTCTTCTTCTGTCAGTAAGTGCTCAACCAGTTCGTTGAACAAAGCCAGGTCTTGTTTCAATTCTGATATCATGTTGTTGGAGGGTTCAATGGGGACAATTATTTTCTAAAAGCCGTGTCATAGTGCATCTTCTTCTTGCAAAAGGATGCATCTTCTTCGTTAAAAACGCGGCAGCTTTTGATAGGCTTGGCATACAGATGTAAAGACATCCCACGACTTTTTGTACAATTCTGCAATCGATGAACGCCCATGGAATCGGCCATGTAGGAAAGGCCTCCCTTCGAAATCTGGCGTTTGTGCTTTTTTACTGGCTGCTGTTGGGCATCCAGTTCGTAAAGTGTCTCTTCGAAATGATCCGTTAAAAAATAAACCCAGCATTCTTCTCCGCCGTGATCGTGAATGGGACTCATTTGCTCTCCTTCCCAACAGATGAGCATGAGTTCAAGTCGGTCACTGTCAAAAATGCAGTTGCGGGTGTAAGTTTCGGGAACTAAAAACTATGCTCCT
>JBCBZF010000399.1:0-6046 GCA_039815525.1 Bacteroidota bacterium
CGTATTGAGGATCGAGGGCTGCGCATTTGATGTGCATGGCTACACATTGAGGAGCGAGGGCTGCAAACTCGATGTAGAGGGCTGCGCATCTAAGATTATGAATTCAAGCTTCCCAATAAATGGATGGTGAGCTTGTCCCACCAACAATACTTCTCTCAGGAAAAAGAGAATTTTGAGGGAAGAGGGATTCCACCTGATGTTCAGATTGTGAACCAGAGCCATGATATTGATCGGAAACAAGATCCCGTCATCCAGAAGGCAATTGAGTTATTAAAAGCGGCCCCCAATCGCTGATGAAGACTAGGTATTCACGAAGATCATCTGGTCAAGCAAAGAATTTCTCGACCAGGAGCTATATGTAAGTGAGGATTGCCAGGAAATCTTTTCACCCAATAAATGACGTGGGACAAGTAGAACGCGATGGCTTTTCCAAACCATTTCGCATTTGCAGTAGATTGCCAAACATGATCTGAACTGATCAGTTCTACCAATGATCTTTGGTCAGGCATTAACCCTCTTATACAATGAAAAAGTACAACACCATCCGGCAGATTTTGACGCAATTTATCCTCATTGTGTTTAGTGTAGTACTGGGATTGTATTTGAGCGAGAGAATTGAGGAAAGAAAAAAGCAGAAAGAATCTGATGTATTATTATCGAAACTGAAGTCCGAAGTAACAGACAACATCAAACTGTTGGAGGATTGGGTGCCTTACCATCAGGAAATCAATCAAAACCTGGATAGTCTTATTGACGATACCACATTCATCGAGGCGTTTGTCAATGATAAATATGCCTTTTATGAAACCTTATTTACCCGGGGAACCTTTATGGCGATGTTTCCAACCAATGATGCATGGGAGATCGCGAAATCTCATCCTTTGATCGTGAATGTTGATTATGATAAACTATTGATTCTGTCCAGAATCTACAGCCAGCAAGAGAATACCTTTGAACCGGGGTTTAAGATGTTTGATGTCCTGAATTCAAAAGGTATCAATAAGAAGGAAGAGGCAAAATCGAATCTGGCATTGCTGTCAGGTCATATGAAGGAGCTCATCGCGCGAGAAAAAGATTTGCTGTTTTTCTGTAGAAAAGGAGAGGTGGCCTTGAACGTAGAGGAGGATGGCGACAAGTAAAGCACGTTTATGATCCCTAGCGCTTTTCAGCTTCAATCTAAAAGCATAAGCCATCACCAAGCAGCGCCCATTAGGTCAACCTTTTATGCTCCCAACAATGATTCGTCAGTAGATACCAACCTTATTCCGGTTTGGCGTATGGAAAATGATGATTCACCTCATCTATCAGGAACAGTACACCATGCATTCTTTTGAATCCCGTGTAAACACAAACCTGACCAGAATCATGAAAAAACAATTAAGCGTATTCCTGCTGAGCTTCGGACTTTTGATACCAGCCTTTTCCCAAAAGAAGGATGTGAGCCTTGAAGAAAAACTGATCCAGCATTTTCAAAAAGTCAACTGGACAGAAACGATGGTTAGCAAAGATTCCCTGTTCACAGTCCACAGCGAAGAAAAATTCAATGTATCCCTAAGTGATGCCCTGATTGAATTCAATACAGCTCATGTAGTGATCCGAAATCCATATTTCGCAGATAAGTATGAGAATGCTATCAAAGAAAGAGAGTATGTCAAAAACTTCCCCAAATCTTATTCAGTCATCTACGAAGATCGGCTGGTTTCACTTTTTGAAAATGGACGATTCGCATGCTATACACTCGATGAACTTGAACGAGATGTACAATTGGAGAATGAACTCAATACAAAGAAATTTACCTATCACTGGATCATCGACGGACAGCTGACTGGTTTATCTGGTGGGTCTGTTTTTGTAAGGAAAGACGGGAAGTGGTCTAAATTCAAAGAGAAATTTCCCCTGAAAGACAAGCCGATAATCTTTGAGGATAAGCATTTCATTGTATTCGGCGATTGTCTCGGAGAGTGGGGCGGGACAGTCTACTTTTTTGAAAAAGCCAGTGCGAAGACCTTTTTTACGGAATCAACTTGTGCCAATTCAGTAATCAAGGACGCAGAAGGATATCATGTACTGGCTCATTTAGGACATGGTAGCGGTTTCTCCGACATAAAAATCATCCCTGATCCAAGAAAGTTGAGCCTGGTAAAGACAGGGCAAATTGGAAAGTCAGTCAATGGACAAGCTTTGGGCTATGTTGATAAGTCAAATGCCTTTAGGCAAGAGTTAGACGTAATTGGTCTTCAAATATTTTCATCATTCAGATATCAGGGCAGGGAGTTGTACATCGTGCATCTTGCTGAATTGACCTTTATTGCAGAAATCAAAGACGGAGAGATTCAGATTGCCCATCCATTGTTTTTGAATGAGTTGTATACCAATGACCCCATTACCAAAAAATACGGAGAATATGTTTTGGTCAATCTGGATCTCTATACAACAGGGTTAAACCGCGAAATAGCCGTTTTGATCATACATGGAAATCAAATAAGCAAGCTGGATTGGAATGAGGATCACAATCGCTAGAGATCGCTGCGAATACCTAATCCTGTCTCATTCCCGCTTGTCAAAGGGCTTGAAGCAAAGAATGGGATGTGCCTACATCATAATTGATGGAAAATACTTTTCTCTTTGGGGAGAATATAGATTGGCAGAAGACCGTGCACGACCATCCAATCGATTTGCCTCCTGATTGAAGCAGGTAGAAAAAAGCGGCATGCGATTGAGGCAGGCAATAGATTCCTCCCCCAATTGTTTGTGAAGGGTAGGCAATCGGGAGTATTCGTCAATTTTCTCAAAATACTTTCATTTGAGCATCACGCATACAGGAGTTTTAAGTATCTTTTCTAAGGAAAAATAAATGACAAAATGAAGTTAGGGCAGCATGTGCTTATCCTTGGGGGAATCTTTCTGTTTTTCGGAGGGATTATATACCTGGAATATTTTGCCGATCCTGCGCAGCTCAGGAATGAACTAAGGGAAGATCTTGCAAAAAGATCAGAAGAACGATATCGGGAAATGCAGATCAAAGAAGGTAGAATCTCCCAATTCTATCAAAGGGTCGATCGCAATTTGCCTGATGGAGTAGCATATATGGATTCGATATTACAACATGATCAAACGCTTGATCGGTGGGAGCGATACGAACTGCATACAATTATTGGTGAGACTTTGTACGATTACGACAGCACGGAATTGGCCCTGGAAAGATTTTACGAGGTATTCGACTCTCCGAGAAATCAGGTGAATAAAGCTGGCTGTTATGTGAGAATGGGAGCGTACAATCAAGCGCTGGAATTATTGAATCTCGCTTCAGAAGCGAACCATGCTTTGAAATGGTACAAAGGAAACCTTTATGAGGCATTGAGGAATCGGGAAAAAGCAATGACCGAATACCGTGAGTTATTCGAAAAAGATTCAATCATTTATCAATATAGCGCTGCTAGAATGCAGGAGATCCAAAATCCTACGACAGAATTGTATTCAGAACTCGTTTACCGGAATCGGAGGGAGAGGACGTATCTGTTTTTAGAACCAAGTGGGCCAAATGCCAGGGGGACAGAGATTGGGAAGTTAAGAATTGAGAAAGGTAGAAGTAGTAAACCTTGATGAATCCTCCCTACATTCCCCCTCCATTTTCTGGTCGCTTACCAATAAACCCACTACATTTGCAGCTGCAAAACCAGCCTTTCATGTCAGAAGTAGTATTACGCTTTGCCCCCAGTCCCACCGGCCCGCTCCACATTGGCGGGGTCCGTACGGCTCTTTTCAATTATCTCTATGCCAAAAAGCACAATGGCCGCTTTATCCTCCGGATTGAGGACACCGACCGGACCCGCTTTGTGCCCGGCGCAGAAGAGTACATCATTGAAGCCCTCAAATGGCTGGGCATTGAATTCACCGAAGGCGTGCACCTCGACGGCCCGGTCGGTCCCTACCGCCAAAGCGACCGCAATGCTGCGGGACTCTATCGCCAGTACGCCGACCAATTGGTGAATGATGGCCATGCCTACTACGCCTTTGACACCTCAGAAGAACTGGATGCCATGCGCGAACGCCTCAAAGCTGAAGGCAGCAGCGTGCAGCAATACAATGCACTAACCCGCGGCAGCATGCGCAACAGCCTCAGCCTTCCCGAAGATGAGGTACAACGCATCCTCGCTTCCGACACACCTTATGTCATCCGCATGAAGATGCCGGAAAAAGAATCTGTGACTTTTTACGACCATGTGCGGGATGACGTAGTCTTTGATACAGAACAGTTGGATGATAAGATCCTGCTGAAAAGCGACGGTATGCCGACTTACCACCTTGCCAATGTTGTAGATGACCATTCGATGGGGATCACACACGTCATCCGTGGAGAAGAATGGTTGTCTTCTACCCCCCTGCACGTCCTGCTCTATCGCGGACTGGGCTGGGAAGACAGCATGCCACAATTTGCCCACCTACCACTCATCCTTAATCCCAATGGGGTAGGCAAGATGAGCAAACGGCAGGGCGATAAATTAGGCTTCTCCGTTTTTCCGACCACCTGGGAAGATCCTGAAAGCGGCAAGGCTTCCAGTGGATACCGTGAAGATGGTTATCTGCCAGAAGCATTGCTCAACTTCCTGGCCCTCCTGGGATGGAACCCCGGCAATGACGAGGAAATCATGTCGGCAGAGCGTCTGACAGAGCTCTTTGACCTGCCACGCATCGTGAGCAAGGGTGCGACTTTTGACATCGACAAGCTCAAGTGGTTTAACCAAACCTACATCAAGGAGAAAAAGCCGCTTGATCTGCTGCCATTGGTGCGTCCCTTATGGGAAGCGGCTGGATATGCCCTGCCAGATGATCCGGACTTTGAGACGGGTGTCATTGAAATGTTGCAGGAGCGTGTCACTGTCTTACCGGATTTTGTGTCATCATCCGCATACTTCTTTGCACCGCCAGCCGAATACGATGCCAAAATGTCCAAAAAACGCTGGAAAGACGACTCCCCGGAACTGATGCAAGCGTTGCTGGCTGCTTTTAAAGCCTGTGATCATTGGAACAGTGAGGCTTTGCACGGTGCGTTTGAGCAGTTGATCAAGGAAAGAGAGATTGGGGCCGGTAGGGTACTGGCACCGCTCAGATTGGCCTTGACAGGGATTCCTGCCGGGCCGGGTGCCTTTGACATTGCGGCATTATTGGGGGAAGAAGAGACCGTTCGTCGGATTGAAAGGGCGATCGAACAACTGGGCTAAATGCCTTCTTTGGGAAAAGAATATATTTAAAGTGGCTTTTTTGTAACTTGATTGGCCACAACTCACGTAGCATCAAAGAACAAACGATTAATTATATCAACTTTGGCGAAAAACACGAAATCCAAGACCAGAGTTCAAAAGTTCATCAACTATACCCGGGAAGCCTTTCGCTGGCCGGTCCATTTGACCATGCTGGCTGCGATTACCGGACTAGCTGCTCTGGGGCTGGCGACGCTGCCGGATGCACTTGATGCCTTTATCGATCCCAATTTAATGGGGGCCTCCATCATCATGGCGGCTGGCGGACTGGAATTGATGTTGTTGAGCGCCATTAGCCGGAATCCGCGCTTCATCCGCGCGGTCAACGCCAAATATCAAAAGGACATTGATGCCTTCCAGAAAACCAAGACTTTGGTTGATTATTATAATGATCTGACCCTGGAATCACAGCGCCGCTTTGACAAGCTGCGCAAGCGGGTGAAGGAAGTGCGTGAAGGCTTTAAAAAGCTCAATACCTCGGTTCCCTCTTTGGTCAACAATTTCCTGAACAAAATGAACGCCATCGAGCTGTCCTATATTCGACTGCTCTATTCGATGGATAAAATTCCCGCTTTGGCCCGGGAAGATGCCATTCATAAGACGGTAACGGAAATTGACAAGCTGAACCAGGAACTGAAAAGTGCTGGCAGCCGTCTCAAGAAGATCAAAGAAAAAAGATTGCGCCTGCTGGAGCTGCGGATGGACAGTTACTACAAAGTCCGTGAAAACCGCGAAGTGATCGAAGAACAATTACAGACCATTGAAGAAATGGTCGAATACATCAA
>JBCBZF010000912.1:0-2976 GCA_039815525.1 Bacteroidota bacterium
CATACTGGGGTAAAGTCTGGGTTAACTGGTGAGGAGATTTTTACAATCGAATTTCAACAACGAAACCTCACAATTTCACTGAACCCATGAGAAAGATTTACGCATTGTTACTTGCGTTTTTCATGTGCACACTGGTTGACGCCCAGATTCACATTGAATACGAAACTCAGGCAAACTGGCTGCCACAGGAAGTCGTTTTGCCTCCCTCTCCCCTGAGAACCCAGGTAATTTTTATTGGAGGAACTGATTACGTACAGACCACCCCTACTTACGGCAACCCTGCCGATTCTGCTCTCGCCAAAGAATGGCATGACTTCATTGGCTTCACGCCTGACGAAGACACTGACGATCTTGGCTGGGTTTCCGTTAACCACGAGCGGATTCTCGCTGATGACAAAATTGGTGATGGCGGTGGCATGACCGTTTTCAAAGTTCGTCGCAATGAAGAAACTGGCCTGATCGAGGTAGTCAACCAAGCGCTGAATGACGGACGCAGCGGAAAATTCTTCAATGTTGACTTTGTCAACACCACTGGTGAAACCGGTATGAACTGCGGTGGCATTACTTCTTCTGCTGACGGTCGTATCTGGACAGCTGAAGAATGGTTCCGCAGCAGCAATACGTCTATCGCTGACCGCGACACTGGCATGTTCACCATTGGTACAGGTACAGCTACTACTGCTGCTCCTGCGGGTTTCCCGGGCTTCAATGGTGAAACCATTCAGAAGTACCAAAACTATAACTACATGACTGAAATTGATCCCAAGCAGGCGGTTGCTGTGCGCAAGCAATACAACTGGGGTCGCCAGGCTTTTGAAGGTGGGGTGGTCATGCCAGACAACCAGACTGTTTACCTCGGTGTTGATGCGACACCGGGATTCTTCACCCGCTTCATTGCTGATACACCTGGAGACTTCACTTCTGGAACTACATCTGTCTACAAACATGATGGTACACCAAAGTGGATCGAAATTGACAATACTGACATCAGCAAGATGCTCAACTACGCTGATGAAGCAGTTGCAGTTGGTGCGACCATGTACAACCGCCTGGAGTGGGTTGCTTACAATCCAGCCGATGGAAATGTTTATCTAACCGAAACCGGTCGCGACAATCCAGCCAGTCGCTGGGCCGATGAATTGTCTGAGGGTGCGGTTTTTGCACCTCATCATATTACACGTGCAAAGGATCAGGATCCTACCTGGACCCCTGACTCATCTGGATACTGGGACTATTATGGCCGTGTCTTGAAGTTTGATGTTGCATCTGACGAAATGACGGTTGCCCTGGAAGGTGGTCCTTATCTCCCCAATGGTGCGTCTCCCGCGGCTTATCCAGAGAAACATTTGTCAAATCCAGATGGCCTGAGCTTCATGACGGTCAACGGTCGCTCTTATATGATTGTACAGGAGGATCTGAATGGTACCTCTTTCGGCCGGATGCCAGATGGCATCTCCAACCGCGCTTGTGAGTTGTTCTTGCTGGACATGACCATCGCGGATCCAACTTATGATGATTTGGTACGGGTTACCACCATGCCAATCGGATCAGAGGTAACCGGTGCCGTTGCGACGCCTGATGGCAAAACCCTCTTTGTGAACTCTCAGCACCCATCATCTGACAACCCATTCCCTTACAATCACTCTTTGACCGTTGCGATCAGTGGCTGGAATGAGTTCCCAACTTCTCTGGAAGAAACACTGGAGGAGGGATTGGACTTCAGCGTTTATCCAAACCCAGTGGCACGGACGCTATACTTCAAAGAAGTTACCGATGTAGAAATCCTGACCATGGATGGCCGTCGTGTCAAAGTAGCCCGCAACACAGACCACGTAAACGTTCAGGACCTGACGCCTGGCACATACATTATCCGGAATAAAGAAGGCATTGCCCGCAAACTGATTGTCCAATAAGGATGATACAGCTTTGCCGGAGGCAATGAATAGGATGGTGCCCGATTCGCCGATGGTGATTCGGGCACTTTTTTTTCGCTAAATACCAAACTCAAATGAAAAAGAAAGCGATTCGACTGACCACCATCATTTGTCTGCTTGTGGCGCTGGGTATTGTTTCTGGCTTTTTCCAAAACAATGTCCCCGATCAGGCGGCAGAAATGGTACGCCAACAATACGCACAGGACCTCCTGACTTTCCAACGTTCGGTCTCAGGCTTACACACCATGGTCCACAAGCAAACATATACTCAGACCGACCTGCAAGCCAGTCTGAATGAATGCCGGGAAAACTTCAAACGGTGTGAATACCTATTGACCTATTTCTCCAACCCAGCAGTCAACCGCTATATCAATGGTGCCCCTTTGCCGAAGGTAGACCCGCAATCAGGTACGATTGTTCACATATCTAAACCAAAGGGTCTGCAACGCCTCGATGAAATCGTACACTCAGAAGAGTGGTCTGACCAGGGGCAATTGCTGGATCTCTGCAAACAATTACTCTCCTCCACCAAAGAGTTGATCGCCTATGAAAATGGGCGAAAAAAAATTGATCATCGACAGATTTTTGAAGCCATCCGGCTGGAGTTGGTTCGTATCTTCACCCTTGGTATTACTGGTTTTGACACACCGGGTTCTGCAAACGGATTACAAGAGTCTGTTCATGCAATTGAAGGATTAGAAAAAGGGATCACTCCTTATCTCGCTGGTGTTTCTCCCAAACTCAAAAGGGAAATCACGGTTCTGTTTGCTGAAGCGAAAGCGCAGCTCAGAAACGGAGAATTTGACACCTTCGATCGGATGCATTTCCTCAAAACAGCCGTCAATCCACTCTACGAAAGGGTCCTGAAGACGCAATATGCACTCACCATTGAGTTTGTTGATGAAGTTTTGCCTTACCAACAATCAACTTCGGGGAGCCGATGAAGCCGGCGACGAAGGTGTTGCGCGGGTTGCGATAAAGGTCGAGGGGGCTTCCCACCTGCTCGATGACGCCAGCCTGGAGGACGACAATCTTGTCGGCC
>JBCBZF010000312.1:0-6823 GCA_039815525.1 Bacteroidota bacterium
AATTGACATGGGACCTGATTTGTGTGTGGAGGAATTTATCTGGCCAGCTGCGGTGGTGGTTACCCCAGAACCAGTGGTAGATTTTACCGCCAGCGATACGGTGGCCTGTGCGCCGCCTCTCACGGTCAACTTCCAGCATCTTGCGCCCAGTGCTACGGATTTTCTCTGGGATTTTGGCGATGGAAATACCGCCACTTTGCCCAATCCAAGTCATACCTACACCGCTTATGGTACCTATGATGTGTCCTTGGTGGTGAGCAATGCACAAGGCTGCGGCAATACTTTGGTCAAAGTGGGAATGATTCACATAGAACCGCCACAAGCGGCATTTATTCATGATTTGGATGACAACATCGTATTCCCGGAACTCTGGGATGGGCGGGACATTGATCTGATTCGGGGGGGTTGTTTGCCGTTGGACATCAATTTTACGGATCAATCTACTTCTGCCACCCCCATTGTCAATTGGAATTGGAGTTTTGGGGACAGCACAGTCTTAAACGACACCCTCGCCAATCCGACCCATACCTATCTGACCGAAGGCTATTTTGATGTCAGTCTGACCATTACCACTGCGGATGGCTGTATGAGCACGGTGAATTGTGATTCCTGCATCCGGGCAGGGAACAAACCGACCGCCCTGTTGGATACAACTGATTATCCACTCTTACAATGTTGCAGTGCCCAATCACTTTTTCAAAATGCCACGCAGGGCAATCATGATTACGTCTGGTATTTTGTCACCACGGGCGATTGGGATGGCTTTTCCATCAATGATACCTCCAATGGGAACTGGGATTTTGGCTCGACCGTGCCAGTTTTTCAGGACTCGGGCCAGTTTGTGAGCACCATGTTTTATTCCTACAACTTTGGCTGTGTCGACAGCTTTTGGCTGGAGGATTGGACCATGTTGCGGCCACCTTATGCCTCAGCCGGAATTGATACCTTCAAGTGCCAAAGCAATTGGCCGCCTGGAGGCACGGTTATCTTTGATACGAGTAATACCGCTTTTCTCCTTGACACTGCCTATATCGACAGTGTGCTCTGGGAATTTGGCGATCCAAACAACAGCACCTCAAACGAATTTTATCCCACCTTCACCTATCCTGATACAGGCGCGTACTGGATTGGGGTGACGGTTTGGAATTTTGACAATGGCTGTTCCTGTAAAACCTCCGGTGAGCAGTTTTTGCAAATCAAGGTTTTACCCGATACCACTTTTGCCATCAATCCCAACCAGGGCTGCGCCCCGCTTTTTGTGGACATCAGTGGCCCGACCGATGATGTCGCCGCCTGGGACTGGTACCTGGGACCAGGACTAACCTCCACTGATCAGAATCCCTCTTTTGTTTTGGACAGCCTCGGAACTTATGACGTCTCTCTGATTGTGGCCAATGCAGAGGGCTGTGCTGATACAGTGGTGCAGGAAGATGCCATCGTGGTAGAAGGCATCGATGCCCGATTGTCAGTCAGCGACAGCCTTGGCTGTGTGCCTTTTAGCCTGACGCTGGCCGATCGGTCCCTGTCTACTTCACCCATTGTCAGCCGGACCTGGGATCTGGGCAATGGAGATGTGATCATGAACAATGATTCAGTTATTACCTATACCTACACCTCGGCCCCCCTGCCGCCTGTTATGCAACTCCAGGGGGTGCCGGTGGTGCTATCTCTCACCGACAGTGCAGGCTGTGTCAATTCGGATACAGTCTGGCTGCGGGTGATTGAACCCATTCCGGCTTATGTAGCGGATACGGTTCATCGCTGTGATGGCGACAGTCTGCAATTAATGGCGTTGGGTGGAGATAGCCTGGGTGTCAGTCGATTGCGCTATCTGTGGGATTTTGGTGGAAATGACACCAGTCAATCGGCCATGGCCGAGCGATTTTTCCCCACTGGTGGGCCACACGAGATCTCACTGACCGTAACCGATTCCCTTGGATGTCGTGCCACAAGAATTGACTCGATTTGGGTTACACCGCTCCTGCCTACAGTCGATTTCTCAGCTTTCCCCATTCAGGCGACTTGCCCGCCCCTGGCGGTAAACTTCACGGACCTGAGTGTAGCAGGCAGTGCGCCTATTGTGAATTGGAGTTGGGCGTTTAGCGATGGTGGGACCTCTGGATTACAGAATCCGGCCCGTATTTTCTCTGCCGAAGGTAGCTATGGCGTCAGCCTGACCATTACCGACTCCATTGGGTGTACCAACACCCTCGATATACCTGATCTGATCAATCTCACCGGCGTACTGGGTGATTTTGTGATGAGCGACGATGTGATCTGTGTGAATGATTCAGTGCTTTTTACGGCCAACTCTCCCAATGCAGGTTCCTACATCTGGGATTTTGGCGACGGGACCCTTGGATTGGGACCAATGCTTTATCATACCTACTACAATGCGGGCCTGAACATTCCCACCCTGATCATGAAGGACTCCACCAATAGCTGTTCGAAAAGCCTTTCGGACAGCCTGGTGGTGTATCCGCGACCGGAAGTACCAATGCCACCAGATATCGCATTTTGCGATGGGGGAGAAGTTGTCCTTGATGTCAGCTATCCCGGGGTCGAATATCGGTGGAATACCGGAGCGACGCATCCCATGATCACAGTACAGAATTCTGGCATTTTTTCAGTAGTCCTGACCGACAGTATCACTGGTTGTGATGCCGACAGCAGCGTGGAGGTGCTTGTGCACCCCCTCCCAGAGGTTTCCCTGGGGCGTGATCTGCAAATCTGCGAAGGCGACACGGTGTTATTACTGGCCGTGAGTTCGGATCGTATCAGAGACTACCGCTGGAATGTATCTTCTTTGGTGCCAACTGGTGATGACTCACTGTGGGTGAGCCCGGACCGCAATTTGCAAATACGAACCACGGTACGGGATGAAAATGGCTGCATGGATCGGGATTCGGCGCTGATCACGGTGGTCCCTTTTCCGGAAATAGATCTGACCTACGAAGCGCTTTGTGTGGGAGATACCTTGGTTCTGGATGCGCGGCCCAACAATATACCTGGAAATTTTGGCCAATATCAATGGTGGCAGGATGGGGTACCATTAGGTGGCAATCAAGCTCAGTTGGCAACTACGGACTCAGGCACCTTTGAGGTGTTATATCGCCTCGACGGCTGCGAAACCATGGAAGGGACTGAGGTTTACTTCAATCCATTGCCCGTCAGTAATCGCTATGCAGAATTCCTCAATTGTGTCTACATGGGCGAACCGGTCCAACTGGATGCCGGACCCTATGCAGATTATCATTGGATTCACTCAGGTGAAAGGACACAAAGCGTTGGCGTGGTGGAAGCGGGTCGATATTATGTGGATCTGTTCAACATTCACGGCTGCGCCACGGAAGATTCTTTTGACATCGTCGATGCCTGTCCGCCGAAATTGTATGTACCCAATGCATTTACCCCAAATTACGATGGACACAATGAACACTTTGGCTGGGCGGGAGAATACATTCTGGAATTTCACATGATGATTTTCAACCGCTGGGGGAGAAAGATTTATGAAACCCGCAATTATACAGATCGCTGGGATGGACGCTTTCAGGGTGAAGTGGTACCTGAAGGTGTCTATACTTATGTCGTGAGCTGGAATGGGTCCCATCCCGCTCATCGACAGATGAACCAGAGAGCGGGTACTGTGACGCTCTACCGATAAGATCCCAACATTCGATATTCTGATCGGGCTTCTGTATCTTAATCAATGATATCAGAGATGAATGCACACCTCAAGCCCAACTCAACATGAAAAACTATTTAGGGTTCTACTCAATTGTCCTGCTGAGTGTATGTATGCTAATGATTGGAAGCGGCTGTCAACAGCCCGGCTGTACCGATCCTTCGGCCCTCAATTTTGATCCCGATGCGGCTGAGTCCGACGGAGAATGCAATTTTCCCCGATTAAAATTGATCCTCAAAACTGTGATTGGAGAAGAGGATTGGGTAGATGGAAATCTGTATGCATTTGGAGATGCCATGGTTCAATTTATCTCTGTCGATTACTACCTCCAGAATATTGCGCTCGTGAATGGCCAGGGACAAGTTGCAGAAACCCAGGATACTGTTCTCTACATCGATGCCAGTCCACAACAGGTATTGCTGGGGGAAGTTGGGGTAGATCCCAAATCTGAACTGCGTTTCTTTGTGGGATTGGATGACAATACCAACCTGTCCAATAACCCGCTCTTTTTGCCCATCAACCATCCCCTCGGACGAAAAACGCCCCCCATGCACTGGAATCAGACGGCTGGATACATTTTTCTCCGGATAGATGGAATCGCTGACATCGATAGTGATGGTGAATTTGATACTGGCATCACCTATCAAATCGGGACGGATGCGCTTCGCAAAGAAGTGAGATTGGCATTAGATGAGACGCCTGATTCGGATGTCTTTTCCGTGAGCCTGAAATTCGATCTTCAGAAGATATTTGAAAATGTCAATCTCTCCGAAGAACTATCGACAGAGACGCTTAATGAGCCTGAACTGGCAGAAAGAATAGCGAATCAGATTCCGGCTGCATTTACGATCGATTAGCAGTGCATCCAGGGCAGGAGAAGCATACCAAAAGCTTTTGCTCCTCCTGGCTTTGATGCCAGATGCCCATGTGTGGCATGATTTGTGAGACGATCTGCCGAACTGATTTTTTCCTAAGAGAGCAGGTCCATATATTTGTCATGAGAATATATTTTTCTCTGAATGAAACGCTCTCACTTCTCCCGGACCTACACGGTCGTGTCACTCTGTCTCCTTTTATGGGGGCTGATCGCCTGCCAGCAAGAATCTGGCTTTCGCATTACAGCAAATTTTCAGAACTGTCAATTGGATTCCATCGGCTTGTATGAGCTCAATGGGTTTACAACCAATGCTTTGGCCAAAGCGGCTATTAGCGAATCTTCGGTATTGCTGCAAGGAGAACTGCCAGGCAAAGGCATGTATCTGCTTGGAAAGCCACCCAACAATCTTGTGGCAGTGGTCTTAGACAATGGAGAAAGTGTCCAACTGAGCGGCAATTGTGCGGATTTGATCCGTCAACATGAGATCACTGGTTCAGCTGCACACGAGGCTTTCCAGTCTGTCAATCAGCGTTTCATTACTCTCGAACAACAGCAGAATCAGTTCGGACAACAGTTGCAGATTGCGGCCCGCACCCAAAATATTCCACAACAGCAGATGGCTGTCAATGGAATGAAGGAGCGTTTCCAGCAACGTGCCGCCATGGTCGACTCCCTCGATCAGGCCAATCCTTTTTTAGCAAAATTGTTTCGGCCACGTTTGGTGCCTTTGTTTGATGCCAACGACAATCCCAATGGCTATCAAAATGAGATGGACCATTATGCGCAGGAATTTCTGAAAAACGTTGATTTGGCTGATCCTGTCTATCAGCGGACACCAGTGATTGCTGATAATATGCAGGGCTTTATCCAAAATCTCTTCGCCAATCCGGATCGTTTTCCCACTGCCTCTGCCCAGGCCGCGCTGGATGCCGTCCTGGACCGCATGCCACAAGGCTCGCTGCTCCATCGCAATGCACTGGCCAGAACGGTACAGGCGTTGGACCGAATTCGTTCTACGGCTTTCCTGGATTATGCCCCCAGATATATCGAACAATATCACCCCCAGGGGAATGCGCTGGCATATTTGCAAAGTCGTATCCCCGCATTTAAGCAACAGATTGCCCGCGAGAAAAAGCTGGCAATCGGCGCCATGCCACCAGAAATTTCTCTGCCGACACCAGAAGGCCAGGAATTTCAACTGAGTTCTCTGCGGGGAAAAGTGGTTTTGCTTGACTTCTGGGCAAGCTGGTGCAAACCCTGCCGTCGGGAAAATCCTAACGTAGTACGGGCCTATCAAAAGTATAAGGACAAAGGATTTGATATATTGAGTATTTCACTGGATCGCTCCCGTGAACCGTGGTTGCAAGCCATTGAAGCCGATAACATGAGTTGGCATCATGTGAGCGATTTGAAGTTTTGGCAAAGTGAAGCTGCCAAGGCCTATCAGGTAAGTTCTATTCCGGCAACTTTTCTCCTTGATCGTGAGGGGAAAATTGTGGCAAAAAACCTGCGGGGAAATGCCCTGGACGCAAAACTGGGAGAGCTACTCAGCGCATCTTAACGCTTAATAAACCTATGGCCCAGACGAAAATATTGATCGTAGACGATGAGGTAGATATTTTAGACCTTCTCGAATACAACCTGGAAAAGGAAGGCTATCGCGTCGTCAAGGCTATGGATGGAGAAGAAGCCATCGAATTGGCCAGCAAGGAAAAGCCAGATCTGATCCTGCTCGACATCATGATGCCCAAAATTGATGGCATTGAAACCTGCCGCCGTATCCGGGAACTGCCCAATATGCAGGAAGTGTATGTGGTGTTTCTCACCGCCAGATCAGAAGAGTATTCTGAACTGGCAGGTTTTGACGCTGGTGCCGATGATTACATCTCCAAGCCCATCAAGCCGCGATTATTGGTAAGCCGGATCCGGGCCATTCTGCGGCGGGACCAGAACATTCGCTCGCAGAAAAGCGTCCTAAAGATTCATGACCTGGAAATCCTGCAGGATGAATACATCGTGAAAAAAGGGGACCAGTCGATGGCTTTACCCCGCAAGGAGTTTGAGTTGCTGTATTTTATGGCCTCCAAACCTGGTAAAGTATTTCGACGGGAAAAACTACTCGAAAAAGTATGGGGGGATGTCTACGTGGTCGACCGGACCATTGATGTCCACGTCCGCAAACTGCGCGAAAAAATTGGTGAAAAATACATCCAGACCGTCAAAGGCAAAGAGAGCGCTATTGGCCGGATGTTGTGCCTTCA
>JBCBZF010001149.1:0-2182 GCA_039815525.1 Bacteroidota bacterium
CTTCCACCGAACGGTCAATGACCGCAACTTGAGCACCCTCCTCGCAAAACCGCTTAGCCGTCGCCGCCGCAATGCCCGACGCCCCTGTGATGAGTGCCGTTTTGCCCTTAACGCCTCGCTTTTTTGGGTATACTGGCCTACCTGGCCTACAAATTTTTTACCAGAATTGCTGAGGATATTTTTTCCAATACCAAACGCTGCAGCCGCTGTGAAGGCAAAGGTTGGTGGCAGAATACCCGCTCGCGTGATACCTGCGAATGGTGCCGTGGTTCGGGCCGGCTGCCCCGGGATTTCCCAGAGAACTTATGATTCTTCCACAAAAACCTAGAGGACACAACTTCCTTAAATAACGTCAGTTTTGTTTAAGCATCTTGAAAAGCTTAGGCATAAAGCATAAAAAGCGCGTTGGCTTGGCGGAATCCCGTATCGGGGTATGGGACAGGCATTGGGGTGAGGCGATGGATCGTGCGCAGGAAGCCCCGAATCTGAGTCCGGGATGTAAACACATTTTTCCGTCTTGATTTTTGGTTCTTTTGATCACAGAAAAAGAACAATTGAAGGATAGATGTACTGATAATCAGACAGATATAGCATTCGCTTATCCAAAATTCACGTTAAAGAACTGAATCCCAATCCCTCTCTACCGACTCGTATGAAAAGAAAAAGGGCGCCAAAGCGCCCTCATTATTTAGCAGATTGCTCTGCAAGTTCTAGTGTGCGATCATTAATTTTTGTTGGAGGGTTCCAGAAGCAGTCTGGACCTTGAGAAGGTATACACCATCATTGAAGCGGCTCAATGGCAATTCAATTTCAGGCTGAGCGGCTTTCAGCTGTACAGAGGGAACCAGATGAATCAGTCTTCCATAGGTATCAAACAGCTGAATCGACACCGGTCGATCATCTGAAACATCACGCAGACGCAGCGTAACAACGTCCTGGGCAGGATTGGGATACAGCATCAACAGATCCTGATCCGCAACATTGCTCAGGTTTACCTGGATCATATCCGAGACATGTACTGCACCATCGAGGTCAACCTGACGCAGGCGGTAATAGTTGGCGCCTGCGATACCCAGATGATCTTCATAGCTGTAGGCCACGGGCGATTCGCTGAATCCGGCTGCTTCCTGACGGATCAATTTGTTCCAATTCTCTCCATCATTGGAGCGGAAAAGCTCAAAATAATGGCTGTTAGATTCCTGGGAAGTAACCCACTTTACGTCAATTACGTCACCATTGGCCTCACCCGTGAAGGATGAGTACTCAACTGGAAAAGGATTGAATGCAGGGCCGAGGATCTCGGAACAGGTCCCGGCACTACCGGCAGAGCTGAAACTTACCCGGAAGTTGGTAGGATCTGATGGCTGGGTACTGGAAGTAAATCCGTAGAAGATCGGATCGGTTGCATTAAACAGAGCAGCAGGATCGAAATTCGCAGAGATTACATACGTACCATCGAGCACACCGGAAAGAGTACTGTTGGATGGGGTCACCGGATCATAGGTCCAGGTTGCCAAAAACTGATGGTAAGCACCATCTTCTACATCTGGCAGGACCGTGGCGCCATTGATAGGTGGGCCAGTATGCAGGCCATTGAAATACATTGCCATGTGGTCGACATTGCTGGCGACCGGGTCATGCCAGGGCTGGTATTTGGTATCCATTTCAATGGAAACAGATGGTACAATGGCGTTGTTGCCTCCATAACCCATCGGGTGTCCGCTTGGGCCCTCAGCAAATGGACCTTCTTGTTGAAAGAGGAAAGCCAGTCCTTGTTTATCGGACTGTTCATCTCCAAAAAACACCTCCATGTCTATGCTGATGGTACCGTTTTGGAAATCAGCAAGTGTCAGACCATCGTCAACCCAGACGGCACTATGGCTTAACGTTTGAGACATTTCATAGCATACGCCACCTGGGGTAGTTGATGTGTTAACAAGGGTGACGGTCTGGGACCAGGTGAAAGGGAAAAGGCAAGTTGACAGAATGGTAAAAGCCAGGAATTTCTTCATGGTGAGAAAGCGTTGAGGTTCGTCATATAAGTGCTACGTAGAGTAAATACCATTAACATAATTGAATTTACTTGAAAATGCTAAGAGTATAGCTATTTATCCAATAGAATATTTTTCTCTGTAAAAAAAATCTTTCCACGGGGTAGAACTCCACAGCTTCCAGCAAATTC
>JBCBZF010000024.1:0-17806 GCA_039815525.1 Bacteroidota bacterium
ATCCGGTCCTACATGATCAGTTGGACGAATGGCAGAGTAGTTTTCGACCTGAATTTGAAGGGATCAGAATTGTTGGGTATCAATGGTCCCCCCGCTCTCACGAAATCAAGGATTTCCTTTCGGGTAATCTGATGCCCTACCAGTGGCTGGACATTGAATCCAATGAAACGGCTCAGCTTCTCGCCGGGCAAAACGGGATTGACCACAAAGAATTGCCTGCCGTCTTTTTCGCGGATGGCTCTTTTCTCAAAAATCCCCCTTTGCAAGCCGTAGGAGACAAAGCCGGGATGAAGTCTCAGGCTTCACAAACCATGTATGATGTCGCCATCATCGGGGCTGGTCCTGCCGGATTGGCAGCAGCTGTATATGGAGGTTCGGAGGGTTTAAATACCGTTTTGATTGAAAAACGCGCCCCGGGTGGCCAGGCTGGCACCAGTTCGCGCATCGAAAACTACCTCGGTTTCCCAAAAGGCCTGAGCGGTTCAGAACTCTCTCAGCGAGCCATTACCCAGGCCAAACGTTTTGGGATCGAGTTTTTGTCCCCCCAGGAAGTACGCAATGTCTCCTTTCAGGACAACTATAAAATTCTCGAGCTGGGGGATGGAAGCACCATCAACGCCCGCTCGGTCATTGTGACCACTGGGGTAGATTACCGCAAACACCCAGCCAAAGGCATTGATGATTTCACTGGGGCCGGCGTCTACTACGGCGCAGCGACGACGGAAGCACATGCTGTTCGGGACAAGGAAGTCTACATTGTTGGTGGGGGAAATTCAGCCGGACAGGGAGCAATGTATCTTTCGCAATTCGCGAAGCAGGTCTACATTGTCATCCGCAAGCCTGACCTCAGTGCCAGCATGTCGCAGTATCTGATCGATCAAATTGACAGCACTGATAATATCACATTGCTGGCCTGCACGAATGTACTTGAAGTACACGGAACTGATCATCTCGAAAGTATTCGGATGCAGGACCTCAACAGTGGGGAAGAGCGCACTGCTGAGGCCGCGGCATTGTTCATCTTCATTGGGGCGAGGCCCTTCACCGATTGGTTGCAACTCGACCTCATCAAAGATGCCAAAGGCTTTCTGGAAACAGGCAATGGCCTGACCCGATATGACAACTTCAAAAAAGTGTGGAAACTCGAACGCGAACCCTTTTTGCTGGAAACCTGTAGCCCAGGCGTTTTTGCTGCGGGGGATGTGCGGGCTGGCGCCATGAACCGCGTGGCTTCTGCTGTGGGTGAAGGTTCTATGGCTATCAAATTCGTGCACGCTTATCTGGCAGAGAATTAAGGAAGGTAAATGGATGGTAGGTGTCATTTCCCCATTCACCAAATCCGTTCCTCTCTTCGTTGCGTAGCTCATGTGGATACTGTAATTTGATCCAGGGTCAATTCCAGGAAGCATGGTCACGTCCGGTACCAAAAATTTTTACACCGATCTGCCGATTCACACACAATCAGCGAGCGAACTGATGGGGCAAGTTGATGCCTTTGTCAAGGTCCCTCCTGACTGGCACATTGTGGTCACCGATATCAAAGGCTCTACCCAGGCAGTAGCAGATGGACGCCATTCCCTGGTCAATCTGGTTGCAACTGGTTCGATCATTGCCGCCTTGAACATTACCAAAGCGGCTGGTATCGGAATCGCCTTCTTTTTTGGTGGCGACGGTGCGACTTTGCTTTTACCTCCAGAGATCCTGGATCAGACCATGCTTGCGCTGACAGAGCATCGGGCCAATACCAAAGAAAATTTCAACCTTGATCTACGGCTTGGGCAAGTGGCAGTCCAAAAGCTTTATGAGGCCGGAGAAGAAATTCGAATTGCCCGCCTGCGGATGAACGAAAAGTACATTATCCCAGTGATTCTTGGTGGCGGGTTGCGGGAAGCCGAAAACATGATCAAGGGGACTGATTTTGTTTCTGATCTCCCCGCTCTACAACGAAATTGTCTCAATCTGGATGGCATGGAATGTCGTTGGAACCACATTCCTCCTCCCAAAAACAAACTGGAAGTGGTCTGTTTGCTTGTCCAGGCCCAGGATGATGCACAGCAGGCAAGCGTTTTCAGGAACTTATTGACCCATCTGGATAGCCTCTATGGCTTGCCACCAGCACGTATGCCTATTTCAGTGGCCAAACTCAGACTTGCCGCCCGCCTTCGCAACCTCAATGCAGAAATGAAGGTTCGTCTCGGCAAGTTCAAACTGGCCTACCTGATCGGTAATTGGCTCCGGACATTATTTGGAAAAGTATTTTGGAATCGTTCTGCCTCAGGGCAAACCTACCTTCAAAATCTGGTTCTCCTGTCCGATACCCTGGTATTGGATGGGCGGATCAACACTGTGATGTCTGGCACCCCAGCCCAGCGTGAAAAGCTTAGCCAGATTTTGGATCAAATGGAAACCGAAGGTATGATTCATTACGGCCTGTTTGCCTGTCCGGAAAGTGTCATGTCCTGTTATGTACGGGATCGCAAAGACGACCATATCCACTTTGTGGATGGATCAGATGGTGGCTATACCCAAGCCGCAAAAATGCTGAAGCAGAAGCTGAAAAAAACCTAAGCCAACAGTTGGAGCAGATCGTTGGGATTGTGGATCAAATGTGTCGGCTTGCTGTTGCGCAACAGATCCTCTGAATTAAACCCCCAGCTGACCGCAATTGAATCGATACCAGCTTTGTTCGCAGCATTGACATCGCGCACCTCATCACCGATCATGATGACAGCCTCTGGTTCAAGCTGATTCTGCGACAAAATTCGCTTGATCATCCGGGATTTACCAAAAATCGAATCCGGCGCATGGATAAATTCGAAATCACCCAATTGGTGGGCTTCAATGAACAGGCGGACGCCTTCTTCTGAATTGGAGGTCAGGATGCCCATGCGGTAGCTGCGCTGGCGCAGCGCATCAAGAATTTCTGGCATTCCCTGAATCGGAGACACTTTTTCAAGGTGCTCCCGAAATCTTACCCGTGCCTTACGCACAAAGAGTGGCAACTTCCACCAGGGCATATTGGCCATTTTCATGGCTTCACGCACACTTTTGCCTTTCAGCGCCATCACTTGCTGCTGATTGACCTTGGGAAGATTGAACTCCTGCCCCACCTCATTCAGAATATGATGGGCGACCGCCAGGGTATTGGCGATGGTTCCATCAAAGTCGAATATGAGCAGATTTTTTTGCATGAGGCAGATAGCGGGCATATCATCATGGGATTGGTACTCCTATTACGCAAATTCCAACCCGATGGATGGTTTCTCTGTGGAAAAGCTACGCGAATTTTGTGGAGATATTATCTGTTTCAGCTTTTTTCCCCAAATTGATGCGTATTCCCTTACGATATCCCAGCCAAAATGCAGCTTCTCTTTCGCTATTTTCCACTCACTTTTCTCCTGATTCTTTCTCACCTCCCCCTGACTGCTCAAACTGATCTGAGTGTCGAGTGGATTATGCGAAATCCTAAATGGATGGGCCATTTTCCTGGTAGCCCAAGCTGGGGTGAGGACAGCAGGCATATCTATTTTAACTGGAATAATGACAATGCACCGGCGGATTCTTTACATCGCTACACAATCAGCAATGGAAAAATCGAGAAGCTAAGTCTGGCCGAGAAAATTGCCCATCGCCCCAGCAATGGGACCTACAATGATGACCGCAGCCAGATGCTTTACCAAAAAGATGGTGATATTTTTCTGCTGGATCTAAAAAAAATGCGTTCCCAGGCCATCGTGCAAAGCAGTCTGCGAGAAACCAATCCCAGTTTCCTGACGGATGGATCTATCAGCTATGTATCTGGCAACAATGTCTTCCTTTGGTCTCCAACCAATGGCGCAAGCAGCCAAGTGACCAATTTCATCAGTGGCAGCGGACGAGGAAAGGGCGAAAAAAGTGTCAAGGGGCAAAAAAAGTGGGTACAGGCCGAAGAATTGGGCATGATGGAGGTTCTGACCAAACGCCGTAAAGACCGGGAAGCCCGGGCTGAAGCTTACGCAAAAGAGCATCCGCTTCATCCCCAGGCTCATTATCTGAAAGGCAAACGTATTGGCAACCTGAGCCTGAGTCCCAAAGGCGATCAATTGCTGTTTCGTCTGACGCAACCGGCCCGTTCAGACCGGACGGAAGTCCCCAATTACATCGATGAAAGCGGCTATGCCGATATGCTCAATGCCCGTCCAAAGGTCGGCAGCAAACAGGACCGCTATGAACTGGGGGTGTATTCCATATCCGGTGATTCCGTGCACATTGTCAGCATCGATCATCTGCCTGGTATAGACAAAATGCCCACGTTTTATGAAGATTATCCCAAGCTTGACAAGCCAGAAAAGCGGGAAGTCGTCTTTCTCGCTCCGATCTGGTCAGAAGAGGGCAACAAAGCATTGATCGTGATCAAAGCCGCCGATTTCAAAGATCGCTGGATCACCGTTTGGGATACAGACCTGGACAGTCTGCTGGTGCTGGATCATCAGCATGATGAAGCATGGATTGATGGACCAGGTATCAGCCGTTGGCTGGCGGCACGGGGTGCCCTTGGCTGGGTCAATGCGGAAACCGTCTGGTTCCAGTCAGAAGAGTCGGGCTATTCCCATCTGTACAGTCAAAAAATTGGAGCAGAAAAAAAAGCACTGACCAACGGGAAGTATGAAGTCTTTAACCCTCAATTGAGTCAGGATAAAAAACATTGGTATTTCACCTCCAGTCAGGCCCATCCTGGCTTACGTCACTTCTACAAAATGCCGGTAGGTGGTGGCAAAGCGATACAAATCACCTCCATGCCAGGCAACAATCAGGTCAGTCTTTCGCCGGATGAAAAATGGCTGGCCATTCGATATTCTGAAGCCAATCAACCCTGGGAACTCTATCTGATGCCCAACGAAGCTGGCGCCATGGCCAAACAGCTTACGGTTTCCCAATCCAGTGAGTTCAAATCCTATGCCTGGCGTAAACCTGAATTTGTCACTTTCAAAGCATCGGATGGTCAAAAAGTACATGCACGTTTGTATCCTGCCAAGACCCAAACCGACCAGGGAAAAGCTGTCATTTTCGTACATGGTGCAGGCTATTTGCAAAATGCACATCAATGGTGGAGCAATTACTTTCGGGAGTATATGTTTCATAATCTCCTGGCTGATCAGGGCTATACCGTACTGGACATGGATTTTCGGGCCAGCGCAGGCTATGGACGCGATTGGCGGACAGCAGTTTACCGACACATGGGCAGCAAAGATTTGAGTGATCAGGTAGATGGCGCAAAGTTTCTGGTTGAAAAGCATGGGATAGATCCAAATAGAATCGGGATCTATGGTGGTTCTTATGGCGGTTTTATCACCCTGATGGCCATGTTTACCAGCCCGGGTACCTTCAAAGCAGGCGCAGCCCTTCGACCTGTCACCGATTGGGCCCACTACAACCATCAATACACTGCTTCCATGCTCAATCAGCCTCAGGATGATAGTCTGGCGTATGTACGGAGCTCTCCCATTTATCATGCCGATGGTTTACAGGATCATCTCCTCATCTGCCACGGCATGATCGATACCAATGTTCATTTCCAGGATGTTGTTCGGCTTTCCCAACGTCTGATCGAATTGGGGAAAAACAATTGGGAGGTGGCGCTTTACCCCATGGAAGGGCACGGATTTCGGGAGCCCAGTAGTTGGACCGACGAGTATAAACGGATTCTCAAATTGTTTGAAGAAAGGCTGTAATCGTCTATTTACGGCATTTCAGGTTTTCATTTGTAACAAAAGTTTATTACCGAACGTACGGTAAATAACTATGACAATATGAGACCGCAAAAAATAAATGACCACCAATTGTTTGCCAGCCTGCTGACCACATTCCGAAACAAAGGCTATGATGGGGCCAGTCTCAATGATTTGGCTGCTGGAGCCGGTTTGAAGAAAGCCAGTCTCTACCACCGTTTTCCGGGTGGGAAGGAAGAAATTGCTCGAAAAGTGTTGGAAAATGCACGTAGCTGGGGAGGAAAAAACATCGCGGCTATTTTGCAGGATAAAACACTTCCCGCAAATCAAAGACTGGAAGCAGGCCTCAAAAGCATTGATGATTTTTACAAAGGCGGCAAAGAAAGCTGTCTTCTGAGGGCTTTGTCAATGGAAAACGGTCTCCAATTGTTTCAGGATGAAATCGCACGCAGTATGCAGGCCTGGATCGATGCATTCAGCCAGTTGGGAGAAGATCTTGGGTTTTCGCCTGAAGTGGCAGTGCAAAAAGCGAGGCAAACACTGATTCTGATTCAGGGCAGTCTGGTGGTGGCCAAAGGTCTCCAACAGCCAGATGTATTCACAAATGCCCTCCAACAAATCAGACAATCATTCACCCTAAAATCCAAGTGATCATGAACGAGGTCTTTCATCCCGGAGAAGTGCGCGTACAGGAACAAACTGGCAGCCGTCAGATGTCTCTCAATGTCGGCAGGATGATCAATCCTTCGCTACTGCCGCAGGCAGTCGGATTCCTTGAAGCACAAAACATGCTGATTCTAAGCAGCAGCAATGCAGAAGGGCTGGTATGGTCTTCGGTTTTATTTGGCGAAACCGGTTTCATCGAGGTGCCCGATCTCAATCGGATCATCATCCACCTGGATCAGCTCCAGCATGAGTTAGATGACGTCCTGTTTCAGAACCTGAAAGAATTTGAGGGCATCGGCAGCATGTTCATCGATATGGCACGCCAAAGGCGCTATCGGGTCAATGGAACCGCCTGGATCGTGGGAAATAAATTGGAGATCAGTGTCCAGCAAGCCTACGGCAATTGCCCAAAGTTTATCCAGAAGCGCGCCAGAGCAGGTGAATATGTCATGGAGAAAGTCGCGCCACGTCAGACAGAAGGCAAGACACTCAACGCCAGACAACTGGATCTGATCAGCAAAGCTGACACCTTCTTTGTGGGCAGCCGCAATCAGGCCGGACACATGGATATTTCCCATCGAGGTGGTAATCCGGGTTTTATCCAGATCCTGCCGGATCAGACCCTAAAGGTTCCTGACTATCAGGGCAACAATCTGTTCAATACCCTGGGAAATTTTGCGGACGATCCACATGCCGGACTCTTATTTATTGACTTCGAAAGCGGCAATGTGCTCCAACTGACTGGCAAAGCAGAATTGCTTTTTGACCAGACCAGTGATGATGACCTGAACCGCACCACTGGCACCGGTAGATACTGGCTGTTCCAAACCGAAAACTGGATCGAAACCCATCATCAGCATCATGCCGATTGGGAGTTATTCGGTCGCTCAATGTTTAACCCTGAAATTCCAGAATAAAATATGTTACGCCTACAGATTTCATCCCAAAATCCCGATCATCAGCCTCTCAGAGAACGAATCGAAGGTCTGACCATCGCCAAACAAATTCAGTTTTCAAGCAAGCAGACACAGCCGATCCTCACCGAAGGGGAGACGCAGGTTGAAGGCGTAGAAGCCATACAGAAACATCTGGATGAATATCTCGCCTTCCACTCCGGCTGGAATCAGTGTTGCTGCGATGACTGGGAGGGCTGTTTGTGAATAAAACCTTTGCGTCTTTGTGTCTTCGCGTTCATTCTATTCTTTGAGTATTGCTGTTAAGAAACGAACGCAAAGCAGCAAAGACGCAAAGGGTATTCGGTTCTTCCTAATTCACAGAAGAACCGGATTCCACCTCCTGCGGTGGGCTGACCAGGTGCAGCGTTCCGAGACTGTCCTCAGCAAAGAGGATCATGCCCTGGGACTCTACCCCACGAATTTTGCGTGGCTTGAGGTTCACCAAAACCTGCACTTGTTTGCCAAGCAGATCTTCCGGCTCAAAAAACTCGGCTACGCCAGAGACGATGGTTCGCACGTCAAGTCCGACATCTACTTTAAACTGTAGTAGTTTCTTGGCTTTTTTGACCTTGCTGGCTTCGAGTATGGTCCCAATACGGATGTCCATTTCGCCGAAGTCCTCAAAGGTGATTTCGTCTTTCGCAGGCGCCAGTTTGCTGGTAGCAGCTTTTACTGCCGCTTCCAGCTTTTCCCGCTGGGCATCCACCACCGCATCTTCGATGCGCTCAAACAAATGCGGCACCTTTTTCTCGGGATACAACTGATGTCCCACCGGAACCAAGTCTTTGGTCGCCAGATCAGCCCAGCTTAAGCCACTGCCATCAAGCTGCAGGAGCTCAAATATCTTCCCTGAAGTTTCGGGCAGAAAGACTTTGGACAAGAGCCCCAGCTTGGCCACGATTTGTGTCGCAGCATGCAAGATGGCTGGCACCAATTCAGGATTGGGCTTCCATTTCTTCCAGGGCTCCTCATCGGTGAGGTATTTGTTGCCAGCCCGGGCTACATTGATGAATTCCGCCAGGGCTTCCCGAAAACGGAAGGTCTCCAATGCCTCTTCGCAGTTTTTGATATGCTGGTCAATCGCTGCAAAAGTTTCGTCGATGGCCGCCTGATTGCCGACCACTTCTGCCGCCGGCACCGCCCCATCGAAATATTTCTTGGTCAGGACAATGACCCGGTTGATGAAATTACCGAGAATGGCCAGCAACTCATTGTTATTCCGAGCCTGAAAATCTTTCCAACTGAAGTCACTGTCCTTGGTTTCCGGCATGATGGAACACAGAACATAGCGCAATACATCACTTTTCCCCGGAAAATCATCCAGAAACTCATGTACCCAAACCGCACGATTGCGGGAGGTACTCATTTTATCACCTTCCAGATTGAGGAATTCGTTGGCCGGCACATTGTGCGGCAATAAATAGCCTTCGTGCGCATGCAAAATGGACGGAAAAATGATGCAGTGAAAGACAATGTTGTCTTTGCCGATGAAATGCAGCAGGCGACTGTTGTCGTCCGGATTGGGTTGCTCTTTCCAGTACAGCTCCCAGTCTTTGCCGTTTTCTGCGGCCCATTCTTTGGTCGCAGAAATGTAGCCAATGGGCGCATCCAGCCAGACATACAGCTTTTTGCCTTCAGCATCCGGCAGCGGCACATCCACGCCCCAATCCAGATCCCGCGTCATGCTACGCGGCAATAAGCCATCTTTCAGCCAGGAACTACACTGCCCGTAGACATTGTTTTTCCACTGGCCTTTTTTCCCTTCCAGCAACCACTCCTCCAACCAGGGCTGATATTTATCCAGCGGCAGATACCAGTGTTTGGTGGATCTGAGGACCGGCGTCTTGCCGGAAAGGGTAGAAACCGGATTGATCAGTTCAGTCGGACTGAGGGAACTGCCACAGTTTTCGCACTGATCACCATAAGCAGAATGATAGCTGCACTTGGGGCATTCACCGGTGATGTAGCGGTCAGCCAGAAACTGCTGGTATTCTTCATCGAAATACTGCTCCGATTCTTTGACCACGAATTCGCCTTTGTCATTCAGAACCGTGAAAAAGCCCTGAGAGGTTTCGTGATGAATGGGCGCAGAGGTGCGATGATAAATGTCAAAGGAGATACCCAAACGGCCGAAGGTTTCCTTGATGTTGCTGTGATAGCGATCAATGATTTCCTGGGGCGTAATGCCTTCTTTTTTGGCCCGCAAGGTGATGGCGGCACCATGTTCGTCGCTGCCACAGATGTAGGCCACGTCCCGGCCCTGCAATCTCAGGTAGCGCACATATATGTCAGACGGGAGATAGGCACCGGCAATGTGTCCGATGTGCAGCGGACCATTGGCGTATGGCAAAGCCGCCGTGATGGTATATCTTTTTGGATTCATGATGGGCAAAGATAAGATGGTTAATTGGATGTTGGAAGTCGTAAAGGGAGTGGATTTCGGGGACCGGACTTCGACAAAACAGACAAAAAGTGTCATCCTGAAACTCGATTCAGGATCTTAGGCAAATTGTGTCAATCGACGAAAGGATATGTAAATCTAGCGGGCGGGACCGCCCATCATGAAAACAGCTGCTTGCAGTTGGACGAGATGTCCACTGAAAGAGGTAAAAATGATATGTGAAGCGACTGTTTTGATTGGTCTGATTTTGTCAAACGTACGGAGAAAAGGCAGATAAAGTTTAGCCCAAATATCACTCTCCCTCATAATACCCCACATCAATTCCTTCACCAGCCATGAGCTGAATCCCATAATTGCGAATGGTATCGACGATCGGAATGGCAGTTTTCCCTTTTTCTGTGATGCTGTACTCTACTTTTGAGGGGACGACCGGATAGACTTCACGGTGAATAAAGCCATCGCTTTCCAATTCCCGCAATTGGGAGGTGAGCATTTTATCAGAGATATGCGGGATGTCTCTCTTCAGTTCGCTGTATCGATAAACCTTATCCTTGAGGCGCCACAGGATTGGTATTTTCCAGGTCCCACCGATACGATCCATCGCAAATTCTACCGGATTATAGTAGACTTTTCCCTTGTATCGAAAATCAGGCATAGCGTAATCATTTGATAATCAGCATACTTTCAAAAAAGTTAGTACCACACAAAATTGTCAGTGTAGGTACAAAAGTAGGCCAGCCGCGTAAGTTTGTCAAAGAAATAACCGCTAACAGACAAACAATGAAAAAGCTAAGTCTCAGCCTTCTGGCCACCATTTTGCTCATCCTCACATCCTGTGAGGCGCAAGATCAAAACCGGGCCAGTAGCCAAACATCAGACAAGATGATCAAAGAGGACAAACACTACGTTCACGCACATGGCATGCCGACCAAAGGCAAAATTCTCATGGTGGCAAGCAGCCCCTCCGTTTCCAAGCAAACTGGCTGGCCGATCGGATTCTGGGCGGCGGAATTGACCCATCCGCTCCACGTCTTTCAGGAAGCAGGTTATGAAGTAGAACTGGCCTCCACTGAAGGCGGAAAAATCGAAATGGATGCATATTCCAATCCGACTGATGCCAGTGGCTATTCGTCTCATGACGTCATTTCACTGGGATATATGCAGCTGGATTGGTTTCAGGAGATGTTAGGCAATACCAAGAAAATCACAGAGGTTGCACCAGATGACTATGATGCCATCTTTCTGGTAGGCGGCCAGGCGCCGATGTACACCTTCAAAGGCAATCACGATCTGGAAAAAGTCTTTGCTCATTTCTACGAAGGGGGAAAGCCTAGTGCCGCGGTTTGTCATTCGACCACATTGTTGCTGGAAGCCAAAACCTCCAAAGGTGAACTGATCGTCAAAGACAAAACCTGGACGGGCTTTGCCAATTCTGAGGAAGATTTTGCCAATCAGGCGGTGGGGCAAAAAATTCAGCCTTATCGCATTGAGGATGAAGCAAAAAAGTTGAGTGGTACCAACTTCCAGGTGGCGGAGGCTTTTGCGTCCTATGCGATTACGGATGGGAACCTGATCACCGGACAGCAGCAAAACTCAGGCGCAGCGGCAGCCAGAATGGTGGTTGCGCAATTGAATCGATAGTCATTTTGCAGGCTTCATACATTGAACGCAAAGACAGAAAGACGCAAAGAGTATGTTGATGATGAAAACTTGGTGCCTTTGTGTCTTTGCATTCAACCCACATACAACTGCTGTCATTTTTCGCTTCCGTCATGCAATTACACTTCTTTTGGCGCTTGTCTTTGATCCTCTTATTGGGATTTTTCAGCAATCAACTCTCCGGGCAAAGCCTGGAGTTAATGCTCGGACATGAACGCATCTTTGCAGACGTGCAATGGCTGAAGTTCATCGATCAGGATCGCCATTGGTCGATCTTCAGTCGGACCCGTGCCACTGTGGATTACGACAATCAAACCGATTTATTTTCCGGGGCATATCTCAATTACACCTTAAAAAATGGCTTGGGCGCCAGTGTGATTGGAAAAATCGCCAATAGCGGTGCCGGGGCAGATGCAGGTGTCCATCTGTTCAAGCTCAAACCAAAATGGATGCTGTTTGCACTGGTTTCCGCAGGCTTGAAAGATGAATTGGAGTATAGTTGGTTTTCCATCTTTCGCTTTACACCCAAACTGAATGATCAGTGGAAGTTCTACTCCAGCCTCGAACTCTTCAGCCTTTTCAGGCAAGGCAATCATCTGGTCAGTGTCCAGCGTCTTCGCCTCGGCCTTGACCATCGGCAATTTCAGTTTGGTGTCGCCGGAAACTTCACCGAAGTCGGAGCAGATTGGACGGGGCGCTCGAATCTTGGCTTGTTTGTGCGAAAGGCGTTTTAGGCAATATCAACGCAGACTATGCATGGATTTTCGTAGGGGCGTTTTGCAAAACGCCACTACGAAAACCAGGATCAATTCTTCAAAAAGACCTTCCGAAATCCATCTACCACAAAGACATAGGCCCCCTGCGGGAAGTCGCCAATCAGCAAACGCTCATCCTGCGGAATGATACCTTCCATTTTTACCCTGCCCTGCACATCATAAATGACAAACTCTTTTCCCTGGCCATGTTCAATCTGCAACAATTGATCAGTCGGATTCGGAAAAAGCTTAAGGGTAGTAGCGTTTACATCATCTATGGACGTAGTAAAGTCCATGAATTGGGCGGAGGTTTCGGCTAAGATGGTTGCAGGATCATCGGTAGGGACCAGTTTGGTGGTCAGGGTATAGGTCTCGCCATCAACGATGGGACTGCTGAGTGGCAAGGCATAAACTTTCCGTCCAAAGCCAGCCAGCGCCAATTCAGTAGCTGAGGCAATCACCATTCCCTGATCATCTGTCAGTTCAATGATCACATTCCGGTCCACACTGGCTTTGTATTCTACCTTTGGATGGATCAGATTGAAAGTCGGATCGTGAATGGGGCTGTCATAGTAGTTCAGTTCAGGATCAAAAGGCATGACCAATTCGTCTCCACCGCCAGTCCCATTGGTTTCGACAATGGTAAAATCATCGGCATAACCTTCTTCACCGGCCTGGGCAAAGAAATAGCATTTCACATTGACTTCACTTCCAGTGGTAAAGTCAAAGGAATATTCAGTGTAAGTAGGAGCCGTTACATCCACACCGCCCAAAAAGGCCTGTCCGGCATCATTTTCCTTCACGCCGAAAGTAATGGTTCCTGCCACCGATTTGCCAAAACAGGACAAGGTATAAGTTGTATTCGGCTTGAGGGTCAACGCCTGTTCAGGTGCGCCCGCTCCCACAATGTGAACCGCATAATCTCCGCTGTGCACATCATCGGAGACCACTTCGCGTGGCGATCCGCCCCAACCGGTCCAGCCTTCAAAATCACCGGTTTCAAATCCACCGTTGACAATGAGTGATTCGGTTGGCAATGGGTCATCCACATCGATCAGATAATAGGAGCGTACCCAATCATAAAAAGTGGTGTTTCGGTTGTCATCATTGAGGTCAGCAGTGGTGGGTGGTGTCACCCAATCATAGGTTTCCGTCACCAGATTCATGAACATCGGTCTTGAAAAAGGCGCTGGATTCTCAGCCGTACTGGGATAGATCGTATGCTTTTTCGCCCCATCGATGTAAAAATCCATTTCTTTCGGATTTTTCCAATAGCAGCCATAGGTATGAAATGCATCTGAGACATGGGCGCCGACTGCCGAATTTCCGCCTTCAGAATGCCAGGTTTCCGGCTGCCCACATTCTTTGTGGATGTAGTGGGTATTGGACATCATATGAGTCGCAAACATATTCCAGTCGCCGATTGCCTCGATGATGTCCAGTTCGGTGATGTTGTTGGGACAAGCAGCATCGGCAAAGCCACCGACCCAGCGGTTTTTCAACCAAAAAGTGGAAGACATTCTGATTCGTGAAGCCTTCATCCTCACTTCGTAAAAACCATAGTGCGCCTGATCACTTTTGGAGACCACTGCGCCACCTGCCATCGTATAGGTTGCCTGACTGCCATTCCAGGGGAAGGTGTGAACGGAGTCCTGGGCCAGCTTATAGTTTTTAATCTCCAAAGCCCCATTTTGAACCGTCAACGCATTGGGCATAAAGATCGCCGGCGGTCGCCCCACCCAGTATGGATGTTTATTATGCCATTTGGTCTGATCTAATTCTGTTCCATTGAATTCATCAGAAAAGGCTTTGTTCAAGACCCAGCGTTGCCCTTCTTGGGGAGTCGGAATTTGTCCTACTAACGGCAGGCTCAGCAAACAGATCAACAAACTGATGCAAATTGATTTCATGTTCTTGGTTCTGATTGATCAATTTTCCAGGAAGTGCTTTTGACAACCTAAGCAGAAAGATTCATTCAGACATGATGAATGATGTGATCTGAAGGATCTGTGGTAAAGAGTGCTTAATCTGTTCTATTCCAGTACATCAATTATTTCTTCCTACTTACTATGACGTTTTGCGTTGCTGATGATACCAATAGAAAAAAGCATGTTCAGTCGTTTGCTCCTCTTGATTTTCCTCCTATTGCCAGATTGGTCTCTTGCCCGTACGGACACTCCCCTGCAATTGCCGACAGGCCAGACAATCGTGGATGCAGCCGACATCTTAACGGAGGAAGAAGCAATGGTTTTGGGGAGAAGTCTGCGCAATTTTCAAGATGAAAGTGGCCATCAATGTGTGATCCTGACAATAGAGGAGCTTGGCGACAAGAATTTAGCAGAACTGAGTATTCAGACCGCCCGGAACTGGAAATTGGGTACAGGTGAGCAGGGCAATGCGATTTTGATCGTGGTGGTCAAAAACAGTCGGCAAATTCGGTTTGAGATTGGGCGGGCGCTGGCAAAATCTATTACCAACGAAGCAGCAGCAGCCATTATCAGAGACATGCAGCCGCATTTTCGGTCAGAAGATTATTTCAGTGGATTCCAGCAAGCCCTCAAACAACTCTCCGCTGAAATCGAGCAGGGAGGCGAAGAGAAAAAACGCTATTGGCCCCAGACAATTTTGGTGTTGCTGGGCTTACCGATTATCATTGGCTGGCGGCTTTGGCTGAATAAAAAAAAAGCAAACAGCTAGCTGAAATTCGCCGTCTGATGCAGCATGCGCAGCCGGGGAACAGTGCGCACTGGCAGGATATCAAGCAATTGTTTACAGAGGCCTCGATTCGCCAGCTGCGTGAAACGCGCCAAGATGCTCTGCGCAAACTTCCCCTCCGGGATCGCCACACCGACCTTGCCACTTTGAGGCAGGAAGAAATCAGCTTTTGGCAAACGGTCGAAATCAATCCCTTTGTGCATTTGGCATTGAATCGGAACCGCATTCTGGCCCACTCAGAAGCCTCCAATCGCAGATGGGCTGAACTTTCCAACATTTTTTCTACCTCAGCCATCCAACAACATCGTAAAGACGCAAGACATAAACTTGACGAGATGCTGACAAAAGGCGCGGACCTCGCTCAACTCAAAGCATTTGCATCAGAGAACCGAGCGGTGCTCACCAATCCAGTGCGTTATTTACCGTTGGATGTGGAAAAATTGACCCAGCAGATTGAAGCCGGATTGGGAAATGGTCGCTTTGGGAAACCCAAAGATTCGAAACGTACGGCATTTCACAAACACTTTCTCGACTTGAAAGAACAAACGGAAGACCCCAAAGCGCTTTATCAACTCTATCAGAAAATCAGAGTCTATCGGAAAGAAGCGACCCAATCCCTCTCTCTTTTCACATCTAAGGGAAAGAAAAAAGTCCAAAAGCAAAAGCGCCAATCATCGTATGATGCTCAGCACTTGGATGATTTTTCTGCTTCGGATGGCGGTTTTTCTGGCGATGGTGCCAGTGGAGCATGGTAGAGGCGTTTTACAAAACGCCTTTATGGTTTACCTGTTCACCCCAACACATTCCGCCAGCTCAGGCGATCCCGGATATAGTCCGCCACAGCTGCAATCGGAATCCGCTCCTGCTTCATGCTATCACGCTCCCGGATGGTGACCATCTTGTCGTCCTTGGACTCATAGTCGACGGTTACGCAGTAAGGCGTCCCAATCGCATCGTGGCGACGATAGCGGCGTCCCACAGAGTCCTTTTCATCATACATCACATTGTGATCCAATTTGAGATCATCGATGATACTACGGGCAATGTCTGGCAAGCCATCCTTACGCACCAGTGGGAAGACGGCCACTTTGTAAGGTGCCAATACCGGATGAAGCTTCAAGACAGTCCTGACGTCCATATCTCCTTTGGCAGTTGGCACTTCCTCTTCCTGATAGGCATTGGACAAATGCGCGAGGAAGGTCCGGTCGAGACCGACTGAAGTTTCCAGAACGTATGGGATATAACTCTCTTTGGTCTCTGGATCGAAATAATGCAGCTTTTTACCAGAATATTCCTGATGATTTTTGAGGTCAAAGTCCGTCCGTGAGTGTACACCTTCCAGCTCCTTCATCCCAAATGGAAAGCGGAACTGTATGTCTTCCGCGCCATCGGCATAGTGGGCCAGTTTTTCATGCTCGTGCCAACCCAGATAGTCCGGATTCAGCCCCAAAGCTTTGTGCCATTTGATGCGGGCTTCTTTCCAGTAGGCAAACCATTTTTGCTGCGTACCGGGCTTGATAAAATATTGCATCTCCATCTGCTCAAACTCCCGCATGCGGAAGATAAACTGGCGGGCCACAATCTCGTTGCGGAAGGCTTTCCCGATCTGGGCGATGCCGAAAGGCAGCTTCTGACGGGAAGTTTTCTGCACATTGAGATAGTTGACAAAAATCCCCTGAGCGGTTTCTGGACGCAGGTAAACCGTGGTCGAACTATCCGCAGCGGCGCCGAGCTGGGTACCAAACATCAGATTGAACTGACGCACGTCAGACCAGTTTTTGGAGCCGGAAACCGGATCAGCGATGCCAGCCTCTTCAATGATGGTTTTCAGTGCCACCAGATCATCCGCTTTGAGGGCTGCCTCCAATTTGGCAGTCAGGTCTGATGCCTTTTGGGCATTGCGGTTGTTTTGCAGGTATTTATTGTAATCCTCGCTCCCCGCTTCCCAGCCTTCCTTGCGGGCACGCTTGTCGGTGTCCTTGCGGGATTTGGCGAGATACTTTTCGATCTGTTCCTCGATCAGCACATCCGCACGATAGCGTTTCTTGGAATCTTTGTTGTCGATCAGCGGATCGCTGAAGGCGTCGACGTGGCCGGAGGCCTTCCAGGTGGTGGGGTGCATGAGGATGGCCGCATCGAGGCCGACAATGTTTTCATGCATTTGCACCATGGCTTTCCACCAGGCGGTTTTGATATTGTTTTTCAGCTCTACCCCGAGCTGACCATAGTCATATACAGCGCCCAATCCATCGTAGATTTCGCTGGATGGGAAAATGAATCCGTATTCCTTGGCATGAGAGACGATCTTGGGAAAAATCTCGTCGTAATTCATGGAGATAATGATTAGCAGTGAACAATTCGGGCGGCAAGTTAGGGAATTTGAGGGAGAATGGGAGAGCTGGATAATTGTTCTTTGTCTTGCTTTTCGCTTACTTCATGAGAGGCTACTGAAGATCATCCTAAATGGCCGCAGATTGGACAAAGCATGAAATTGAACTGATTCTTGATGATTATTTCCAGATGTTTGAACTGGAAATAAATGGCAACTCTTACAGTAAAACACAATTTCGTCGCAAGCTCCTCCCGAAACTGAATGGTCGAAGTGAAGGCTCCATTGAGTTTAAGCACCAAAACATCAGTGCAGTTCTCAATCATTATGGGATTCCATATATCGTCGGATATAAACCACGCGGGAAATATCAACAATTATTGGAAGAATCAACCATTGAATACCTGGTCAGGCAGAAGAGACTCGATAGACTTTTTGAAAGCTTTATTTCAGACCAAGCGATCGTCTCTCCTTATCAAGGCCTTCGCTTTGATCAGCTTCAAGTTGCCCCACCAGAAGGTTCGCTTATTGAGGAACCGCGCGTATCGTATCGTGCCCGTCTAAGGAAACCCAATTACCGCCACGCACGGCGGCACCACCACCGGCGTCGCGTAGCG
>JBCBZF010000639.1:0-4318 GCA_039815525.1 Bacteroidota bacterium
ATCAGGATCAGGAAGATCGGAATGGTCTCGGTGGCGTTGCCGTGAGCCCGGATCGTGCGTTCGCAGTCCGCGTCACCGCCCGATCCCAGCAAGATGCCTTTGGTCCGTCGCTGGCGGCCCTGTTTTACAATGAAAAAAATGACCTGAAACTCCTGCTGAGAGCAGGGGTAGACCAATATACGCTGCGGACCACTGGTATTTTCCCACAAGCATTGTCATTCTACCGTAGTCCGGGAACCCTGGGAGGGGTATCCATTTCTGGTACCACCATCAATACCAATTCTAACCTGGAAGCCTTTCTGATTCACTCTCTGTATGTCAATCAAGATCTGTTTTTCCGTACCCAGATTGGGATACAGCAGTTGGACTTTAATCAGAATACCGTTATCGCAACGGCAACTGGTCTGAACGGTTCTCAAACAAATATTGACCAGGCGGCTCAGGTATCTGGTTTTCAGAATCGCCAAATCCAGCAAGACAAGGGTTTCTTTATCCAAGAGGAAGTCAACTGGAAAGATCGCATCATTGCGACAGTTGGTCTACGTGCTGATAAATCTTCCAATAATGGAGACGCAAATCAGCTTTTCTACTATCCGAAGGCGAATCTGGCCGTTAACTTCCACGAATTTGATTTCTGGGGAACCAACTTCTTCAGCAATTTCAAAACCCGGATTGCGTACGGACAGTCTGGTCGCTTTGCCAATTTCCAGGACCGTTTTAACCCCTTGAACGGTACCCTCATTGGCGGCAACTCTGGTTTGCAGACGGTTGGGCTGCGTGGCAACAGCACTGTAACCCCTGAACGCCAGGCCGAGCTTGAGTTTGGTGCAGACTTTGGGTTTTGGGAAAATATCCTTACCCTCGATGTAACCTACTACATCAAGACCATTGATGATCTATTGTTGCGTGCGCAGGTCCCTTCTTCAAGTGGATTCACCAATCAGGTATTGAATGCTGGCGCTCTCCGAAACAATGGAATCGAAATTGGGTTGAAAGCCAATCCTTTCCGTGGTGAATTCTCCTGGAACTTCGGTTTCCAGTTTTGGAGAAATCAGTCTTTGGTTACCCGTCTCGATATCCCTGGCTTTAACATTGGTGGTTTTGCCGCATCTCTGGGGCAGTATCGGATCGCAGAAGGACAAAGTGCGACCCAGATTGTCGGAACCTTCAACGAAGATGATTGTGGTACGCCAGATTGTAGTGATCTTGATCCAGATGGGGATGGCTTTCGCGTATATGGAAATGCTGAGCCTGACTTTAACCTCTCTTTCAGCAATAATCTTAGCTATAAAAACTTTGAGCTGAATTTCCTCTGGCACTTGAAGCAGGGTGGCGATGGTATCAACCTCTCTACTTTATTGTATGACCTTGGACAGCTAACCTGGGATTATGATGATAAAACCCTTGATCCAGAAGGGCAGGTGGCCAATGGACCGTTTCGTCTTGGTTCAGGAGACGCGAGTCCATGGATCGAAGATGCTGGCTATATCCGTTTGCGTGAAGTTGGTTTATTCTACCGTATCCCTCGATCATCTTTGGGTGATGTACTGGGACTGAAACTGGGGGTATCCGGTCGGAACCTGCTGAACTTCTTTGATTATAACAGCTACGATCCTGAGGTATCCAATTTTGGGAACAATGTATTGGCCAATGCTGTAGAAGTAACGCCTTACCCAAGTCAAAAACGTTTCTTCTTCCACATCAGTGCAGACTTTTAATCATGGTTTCACGCTCAATATTTAAGACGAATCATATGTTTAGCATAAAAAATCTTTGGTTGGGAAGTCTGATGGCAGTTTTGCTGCTGACTACTTCCTGCGAAATCCAGGAAATCCAAAATCCCAATGGACCGACCATTGAGAACCTGGAAAGCGGTGCCTCCGCTGCTGACCTTCGCCTGCTGTCCGCAGGCCTGGAGTCAGTCATGCGTCGAGACCTTGAATTCTATGTGCAGACCCTCAGCATTGTGGGACGCGAATACTGGGATCTCAATGGTGTGGACCCACGCTATACCGGTGAATTGCTCGGAGAGCAAGGGGCCATCCTCGACAACAACGGCTTCCTGACCACGCGTTCCTGGGCGGCGCGCTACCGGGCAGTCCGAAACGCCAATTTGTTGATCACGGCTGTACAAAATGCCAATGCCAGTCTGACTTCCGAAGAGGAAAATGGCTATTTAGGCTATGCAAAGACCCTGCAAGCGTATGCCTTATTGTTGGTTTTCAATATGCAGTTTGAAAACGGTGCCCGGATTGATGTTGCTGATGCGGACAACCTTGGTCCGGTGGTCAACTACAATGAAGGCCTCAGTGGAATTCAGGCTTTGTTGTCTGAGGCTGCTTCAGATTTGTCAAATGGAGGCGGTGCTTTTGCGTTCAGTCTCTCCAGTGGTTTTGGCGACTTCTCCACTCCATCCGAATTTCGTCAGTTTAACCGCGCCATTGCCGCGCGTGTAGCCATTTATCAGGATGATAAAGCCGCGGCCAGAACGGCAATTGGAGAATCTTTCATGGACCTTGCCGGAGATTTGAATCTTGGGGCCTATCATGCTTATGGACTGGGCGGCAATGACATTCCCAATCCGCTTTTTTACGTCCCCAATCAAGACCTTTTCATTGTTCACCCAAGCTGGCTGAACGATGCTGAAACCGGTGATTTACGGGTAGATGCCAAAACAGCTCCGCTTGATCCTACGGTCCTGACAGTACCCGTTTCCCTCGCAGGATTGTCTGGTGATACACAGGTGCAACAATTTGGGTCCAATATCGATCAGGTACCCATGATCCGCAATGAAGAATTGGTCCTGATTTATGCAGAAGCCCAGATCGGAACTGATAATGATGAAGCGGTTGCTGCCATCAATATCGTCCGTAGTGCAGCAGGACTGGCCGATTATGCGGGGGGAACAGATGATGCTGCCTTACTGGAAGAATTATTGAACCAACGCCGCTACAGCCTCTTTGGTGAAGCACACCGCTGGATCGATGCCCGTCGGACTGGAAATCTCAGCCAGATCCCGATTGATCGTCCGGGCGATGTGGTCCACACGCAGTTTCCCATTCCGGTAGCAGAAAATCTTTAACATATATCTCTACGTGAATAACTGCCCTCTTTGGCTTCGCTGAAGGGGGCTTATTCTTTTCTGATCCTTTGGGGAATGATGGAACTTTTCCTTCCTGAAGTGAGATTTTGTCCAATAAAAACCATTAAATATTCAAAACATTATATGCGTTTCCTGCTTATTATGTAGAACAGTTCTAAAAAATATCATGGCATTTTTCATGCTTGACATTCGTTACGACCGCAGGTAATTTTGACGAATTCAGCAAAAGAAAATTCTCCGATATATGAGTTCAGGACCCTTTGTCATCAGCCGATCTGTAGGGCGCAAATTTATCATGGGAATCACCGGTCTCTTTCTGGTGACTTTCCTGATTACCCATCTCAGTGGAAACTTCCTCCTCTTTAAGGATGATGGAGGTGTGGCATTCAATGAATACACCCGTTTTATGACCACCAATCCTTTGATTGGGGTAGCGGAGTGGATCTTATTTGCCGGCTTCATCGCGCACATTGCCTACGCAGTCGTCCTCACCATTCAAAACCGTAAGGCACGTCCCGAACGGTACGCTTTCAACAAAAATGAAGGAAGCAGCAGCAGCTGGTTTTCACGGAACATGGGACTGAGTGGAACCATCGTGTTTGCATTCCTCATCATTCACCTCGCGATGTTTTGGGGAAGATACCAGTTTGGCGATGAGACAGGAACTGTTACGCTAAGCCAGTCTTATCACAACGCCTGGAAGATCAAAGAGGATGTAACGGACCAAAGTGGGAAAGTATTGGTGGAAAAAGACAGCTATGTGACGGCTGACGATTTGACCATTCTTGCAAACCAGGGTATGACAGAGAAAGAAGTAAAAGCTATCTCTATGATCAATGTGGTGAAAGCTTCTTTCAAAGACCCTTTGGTAGTTGGCTTCTACGTTCTGGCAATGATCTTACTGGCATTCCATCTTCAACACGGATTCCAAAGTGGTTTCCGGAGTTTAGGATTGATTCATAAAAAGTACACACCGACCATTATAACGCTTGGAAAAGCTTTCTCGGTCGTGGTGCCATTGGCCTTTGCGGCCATGCCCGTATATTATTTCTTTTTCCAATAACGACTGACTTCACAAGCTTGAGGTCAGCAACGACACGCACAAGACGGTCTTCACGCGCCTCTGCTTGCGACACGTGAGGGTCACCTTTGAGGGCCAGTGGCCTCGCCTTGGAGGACGTTCTCCTTTGTGGTACCTGTGTCCGAGTCTGCCTG